>JAMPBF010000079.1 GCA_023666805.1 Bacillota bacterium | reverse complement strand
AAACAAACAAACAAACAAACAAACAAACAAACAAACAAACAAACAAACAAACAAATAACCTTAAAAGCCTTTCGTTCCGCATACTTTTTGCGCTTTTATGCGGTTTTGTTTTAACCTCGGCGATCTCTCTTTTTATCGCAGGGGAAAAAATTTACAGGATCCAATCCGTCGGATATATAAACATTCCGCTGCTGGTGATCGGTACGCTGATCTCCTCCGCCGGGCTGTCCGCTCTTTTCATATTAAAGAAAAGGATCTATTATTTTATATTGCCCTTATGTATTTTTATTTTTTCGTTGCTAATCTTATGGCGGTCTCAAAAAAGTCAGCCTTATTTATCGATTGCCATGGCGGCAATTATTTCGGTCTTTGTTTTTGCATTTAAGGATATTTACAGGGGCAGGACGATAAAGCTTTTGGAAGGTAAGGGTCTGTATGTCGCTGCGGCGGTGGAGACCCTGATAATGATCTCCGTTGTGTCCTTCGCTTGTATTATGCGCTGTAGGATTTTAAGCTCTGCGGCTTTTGATTTTGGACTTTTTGCTCAAATGTTTGAATCCATGGCAACCGATCTCACGCAAAACACCACTCTTGAAAGGGGCTATGAGCTATCCCATTTTGCGGTGCATTTTTCCCCCATATATTATCTTATGCTGCCGTTTTACATGATTTTCAGAAGCTATGAAAGCCTGCTTATTATGCAGGCGGCGGTTTGTTTTTCGGGAGTTATCCCGTTGCTTTTGCTTTGCAAAGGGTGGCGGTACAGCAATACGCTCACTTTGGTTATAGCCTCCGTATTCCTTTGTGTGCCCGCCTTTACGGGAGGCTGCCTTTTCGATATTCATGAAAACTGTTTTTTGACGCCTTTGATTTTATGGCTGCTGTATTTTACGGAGCACAACAAAACTGTGGGAATTATGGTTTCCGCTCTATTGCTGCTTTGCGTAAAGGAGGACGCAGGCTTTTACATAATTTTTATCGGTTTATACGCTCTCCTTAATAAAAGAACGTTTAAGTACAATGCGGTCTGCCTTGTTATAATAGGGATAACGGGATTTATTGCGGTAACCCAAATTGTCAACCTTAACGGCGAGGGAATAAAGGTCGATCGCTATGACATATACCTTAACGGCGATCAGGATTCTCTTGCCGATGTGATAATAAACGTGATAAAAAATCCCGCATTCTTTTTAAGCAAGCTGGTAAGCGGGGAAAAGCTGCTGTTCCTGATGCAAATGCTTCTGCCTTTTCTGTTTATCCCCGCAAAGACCCGAAGGCTCGGCGATTGGCTGTTGTTTGTGCCTTTTATTATAATAAATCTTGCCACCGAGTACGAATATCAGTACAGCATAAAATTTCAGTACATATTCGGCACTGCTGCGATCCTTGTTTTTTTGTTTGCGAAAAATTTAAGATATGAGAAGCATAAGCTTAAATCGGCAACGGCGTGTCTTATGGCGGCGGCGGTTCTGTTGGTCGGTAATTTTTGCGACAGTTATAAATTATATGAAGAGTACGCCGATAAAGCGGAATACTCCAAAACCGAGGCATATTTAAAAACCGTTCCGAGAGATAAGGTGATATACGCAAGCACTACTCTGACCTATATTCTCGGTGATTGCAGGCAGTTATACGAATATCCCTTTGTCAGGTATTCTCCCGAAGCGGCAGCCGAGATCCCCGAAGCGGATTATGTTGTTTTAAACGAAAAGGAGCTCTTTCTCAGCGGCAGCATAGAGGAAGAGACCCAAAAGCTTTTGGATATGGGCTATCGCCAGATACAGTTCGGAGTTGAATCCGAGGACGGTACGTTTTTGCTGGTATTTGTTAAGGATTAACGGGCTTTGCCTTGCAGACATATTTAAAAAAGTGAGGTACAAAATGAAACATAAAAAGATAACCTTCTCGATTGCCGCTCTTTTGGCAATATCCTTATTGACCGCCTGCAATAACGGCGGACAAACGGCTTCTCCTCAAGACTCTCACACGGAAGCTGCCGCCCCGAACACGGAAATCACTTCCGAAACCGCAGATTTAGCCGTAAGCACAACCGAAGCGACCGATCCCGATATTCCTGCCGAAACAGGCATAAGCGTAACGGTGGAAGGCGACCCGAGGGAATTTACTCTTATAGGCACGCCCCACGGCGAAAGCGAATTTGTCGATTTCACCTATGAGGAGCTTTATGACCGAATATGCGAAAAATATAACTTTGACAGCCGGTGGGACGATGAAGCCGGCACAACGAAGCATGACCCTTGCCCTTATCGGGAAAAAAACGACGCCATGTTTGACAGCCTTGGCGTACCCGAAATAAAGGAGCTTTATTTAAAAGCCTCCGCATTGTGGTACTTTTTCCAGGACGGAGAGGCAATGTGGGATATAGCCTTTGACGCAGAGGACACGGCGCAGCTGTTAACGCCCAACAATAGGGGATCCGACGACAGCTATAGGGAAACGGGAGTAAGCTCCGACGGATTTTTAAGTGCGCTGCATGAGGTATACACCGAGGAAGCCGTAAAGGAAATGTTAGAGAGATTTCCCTGGTACGTTTTCTATAACGGGGAGGTGTTTAACAGAGGGCTTAGCAGTGTGATAGGTCCCGCTGCGGGAGCCGAGCTGGTCCTTGTTAGTCAAACCGACGGCGAGATAGTGATCCGGTCTGTACTGTATCAAGGAATAACCGTCCATACGCCGCACAGCGGAGAGGTGGAAAACCCCGAGGTTTACAAATTCGACAACCGATTTGTCAAAACCGAAAAGGGCTGGAGAACGGCAGAGATAGCCACCGTTGTGGGGTCTTCTCTTGATTTGCGCTATCAATCCGATAACCGATAAAACGGTTCGTTTTTTATAATTTATGCGGTTAGTAATAATATAATCAAAATTAATCAAAATAATCAAAAACCGCCGTCTCGGCAGCGGTCAGCCTGACTGCCGCCGAGACAGCGGTTTTGATTTTGAAATAATTATCATTGCCTTGCATATCCGTTGCTTTGCTCACCACATATGAATCGGTGCGGATCGGCAAATATCAAACGCCAAAGGATCATGCCGTTTGCTGTAATTTTCAAACGGTCTCAAAATATCTTCCATAATCTTACACATACGCTGCACTCCTTTAAACTAACCATGCTTACGCCGATTTTTTCTTGGCAAGCTCTTTTACCTCTGCAACCGTCAAGCCGGAATATTTTGCAATGTCTTTCACGGAGAGTTTTCCGTCAGCAAGCATATTGAGTGCAATCTGTTTGCTGCGCTCGTTTGCAACATCTTCCATAATCTTACACATACGCCGCACTCCTTTCTCATCGTGCTTGTAATACCGTGTTTCGTCTGCCAATTCCTTATAATAAAACCTGTCGGGGTCTTTGTTGGCAAAGTCCGACATCAGATGACCCAAAGCCGCCCGCTTAAGACGCACCCTTGTTCTTCCTATTGTAGATCTCCGCCGTATTAGCCAAAAATTCCGCATTTTTCTCGGTGATCTGCTTCTCCGTAACTCTCCACTGCCAGTTGCCGCCCAGCACCGAGGGGGTGTTCATGCGGGCGTCGGATCTCAGTCCCAAAACGTCCTGCATCGGCACTATGACAAGGCTTGACGGGGAGCTGTACAGGGTCTTGATCATAGCCTTGTGCAGGGGGGCGAAAAAGCAGCTTGCCCTACAGTATTTTTTTGCCACCTTGGCGGCGGCGGAGTTTTCCTTTGCCCAGCCCATTGCCGTATCGTTGTCGTGAGTGCCCGTATAGGCCACCGAATTAACGGGGTAGTTGTGGGG
Source organism: Bacillota bacterium (assembly GCA_023666805.1). Classification (GTDB taxonomy): domain Bacteria; phylum Bacillota; class Clostridia; order Oscillospirales; family Ruminococcaceae; genus Ruminiclostridium_E. The sequence continues at coordinate 7,397 of JAMPBF010000079.1, read as the reverse complement.
CAGGTGGTCGTTGTCCTCGTTCTTGGGGTTAAAGCCGAACTGCATTACCCTCATTCCGGGAAAGCCGGTGTCGGCAAGAAGCTGCTTTACGCTGTCGAATACCTCGCCCAGATCCTCCGCAATTATATTCGGCTCTCCAAGCTGTTTTTTTATCTCGTTCCAAAAGTCTGTCCCGGGACCCTGCATCCACTTGCCGTTTACGGCGGTGGGCTCTCCTGCGGGAATGGAGCAGTAGGTGTCAAAGGCTCTGAAATGGTCTATCCTCAACACATCGTACATATCCAAGGCTTTTTTGATCCGCAGAACCCACCAAACATAATCCTCCTTCTTCATGGCGTGCCAGTCGTAAAGAGGATTTCCCCAAAGCTGTCCCGTGGCGGAGAAGTAATCGGGGGGCACGCCCGCCACCGCCGAGGGCACACCTGCGCTTTGCAGCTGGAACAGATCGGGGTGAGCCCATACGTCGGCGCTGTCCAATGCCACATAAAAGGGCATATCGCCTATAAGCCTGATCCCGTTTCTGTTGCAGTAGCGGCGGAGTTTATTGAACTGTGTATAAAATTGGTACTGTATAAACTTCCAAAAGCCCACTCTGTCCACATATTCCTTGGCGGCATTTTCCATGGCTCTTGCTTCCCGATTGCACAGAGATTTTTCCCATTCCCAGAAGGGGCGGTTTTGGTTAGCCTCCTTTACGGACATAAACAGGGCGTAATCCTCCAGCCACATCGCTTCCTCCTTTACGAAGGAAAGATAGCCCACGTCCTCGCTGAAATGCTTATACGCCTCGTCCAGCAGCGCCATTTTTGTGCGGCTGACCTTTTCGTAGTCCACAAAGGACGGATCTGCGCCGTAGTCGGCGGCAGCACAGCTGTCTTTTGTGATAAGCCCCTGCTGCACCAGATCGTCCAAATTGATCAGCAGAGGGTTGCCCGCAAAGGCGGAAAAGGATTGATAGGGGCTGTCCCCATAGCCTGTGGGTCCCAAGGGCAAGACCTGCCAGTAGCTTTGTCCTGCGCTTTTCAGCCAGTCCGCAAATCTTTCGGCGGCGCTGCCGAAGGTGCCGATACCGTAAGGCGACGGCAGGCTTGTAATATGCATTAATATTCCGCAGCTTCTCATTGCTTTCTCCTTTTTTATGCAGAAGTTATTATGATTATTATATACTTTGTGAGCGGGATTGTCAAATATCGGCAAAAATTTGCAAAAATTTCTTTACCTACTTGCAAAAAAAACCAAAAACTGGTACAATGGATAAGGATAGTTATAAAAAAATGAAAGATGAGGAGAATCCAAATGGCAAAGATGAACAGTAATTTCCTTAATTTAAAGGAAAATTATCTTTTTAAAGAGATCAGCAAGCAGGTAAGCGCTTATACCGCCGCTCACCCCGACAATAAAATCATTAAAATGGGAATAGGCGACGTTACCCTGCCCTTAGCGCCGGTAGTTGTGGAGGCTATGAGAAAGGCAGCCGAGGAGATGGGAAATAAGGAGACCTTCAGGGGCTATGAGGACAGCGGTCAGGGCTATGATTTTCTCCGTAATGCGGTAAAGGGCTATTATGCCAAGAGAGGCGTTGTTCTCGACAGTGAGGAAATTTTTATCAGCGACGGTGCAAAATCCGACAGCGGCAATATAAACGACATTTTTGACGGCAGCAATATTGTTTTGGTAACCGACCCCGCCTATCCCGTATACGTGGATTCCAACACCATGGGCGGCAAGGAGATAAGGTTTGCGGACAGTACACCCGAAAACGGCTTTGCGGCAATGCCCCCCGAGTATCATGCGGATCTGATATATTTATGCTCCCCCAACAATCCTACGGGCTCGGTTTACACCAAGGCGCAGCTTAAGGAGTGGGTGGACTATGCGCTGAAGAATAATGCGGTGATTATATTTGACGCAGCCTACGAGGCGTTTATCACCGATCCGGATCTGCCGAGAAGTATTTTTGAAATAGAGGGAGCGAAAAAGTGTGCGATCGAGATCTGCTCCCTTTCCAAGACGGCGGGCTTTACGGGCACCCGCTGCGGCTATACGATCGTTCCCGAGGAGCTGACCTTTGAAGCTCCCGACGGCACAGCCTACAGCGTAAGAAAGATTTGGGCAAGACGGCAGGGCAGCAAATTCAACGGAGTTTCCTATCCCGTTCAGAGAGCGGCTGAGGCGGTATTTACCGAGGAGGGGCTAAAGCAGTGCAGAGAGATCATCAAATATTATTTGGACAACGCCGCAATTATGATAAAAACCTTTAAAAAGCTGGGGATCAGCTTCACAGGCGGCGAGAACAGCCCCTATATCTGGTTTAAATGCCCCGACGGCATGGGCAGCTGGGAGTTTTTCCACAAGCTGCTGAACGAGGCGGAGGTAGTGGGCACTCCCGGCGAGGGCTTCGGCAAAAACGGCGAGGGCTGGTTCAGAATGACCGCCTTCGGTTCGAGAGAGAAGACGGCGGAGGCTATGGAGAGGCTGGAAAAAATGCTCTCTTAAGCAACGGTTGCTTCTCAAGTGAATAATGAAATGAAAAATGCAGACTTTTTGAGGTCTGCATTTTTATTTTTGGTAAAACCGTTATATTTTTAAAATAATACAGGTACAATCATTTAACCGCACAGCCGCAAAAGCTTAACTCTCCAACAGCTTCTTCATCTTCTCCTGCGCCTTTTCCAACTTAGCTCTTTCATTGTCGATCTGCTGCTGAGGGGCTTTTGACAGGAAACCGGGGTTGTTCAGCTTGGCGCTGAGGAAGTCTATATCCTTTTGTACCGCCTTGATCTCCTTTTCGATCCTTGCCTTTTCCTTTTCCTCGTCCACCAGCTCGCCCTTGGGGGTAAAGATCCTTGCGGCGGCGGTAACGGCGGTCATCTTGCCCTCGGCGTCCGTCACCTTTTCCGTTACCTCCACCGAGGAAGCGCTTGCCAATTTCATAAAGAAATTAATGCTGTTTTTGAACAGCTCCGTATCCTTGGTCTCGATCTCCATAGAAGCCTTTTTGGAGGGGGGAACGTTAAGCTCGCTGCGCTGAGCTCTCACCGCTCTGATTGCGTCGATTATCTTGGTGAAATCCTCCTGCTCCTTGGGGAAATTAAGAGCCTCGTCATATTTGCACCAGCTGCTCATCATAATGCTTTCCGTTTCGCCGTGAGGCAGGGACTGCCAGATCTCCTCGGTAACAAAGGGGATAAAGGGGTGGAGCATTTTTAAAATTCCCGCCATAATGTAAACAAGCACGTTTTGTGCCGCTAAAGCGCCCTCGCCCCCTTCGGCGATTCGGGGCTTGGTAAGCTCTATATACCAGTCGCAGAAAATGTCCCAGGTGAAGTCGTAAATATTCTGCACCGCAACGCCCAATTCGTAAGCGTCCAAATTAGCGGTGACATTTTTCACCATATCGTTAAACAGGGACAACGCCCACTTGTCCTCGATGGGCATTTCCTCGGGAAGCTCTCCCCTTTCAAAATCCTCGGGCAGATTCATTAAAATAAATCTTGAAGCGTTCCACAGCTTATTGATAAAGTTGCGGGAGTTTGTTATCTTTGTTTCCGTCCAGCGCATATCGTTGCCGGGGGCGTTGCCCGTTACCAGTGTAAGGCGGACTGCGTCTGCGCCGTACTTGTCGATCATCTCCAGAGGGTCTACGCCGTTGCCGAGGGATTTGGACATCTTTCTGCCCAGCTCGTCCCTTACAAGACCGTGGACCAATACGTCCTTAAAGGGCTTTTCTCCCGTATGCTCCAGTCCCGAGAAAATCATTCTGGAGACCCAAAAGGTGATTATATCATAACCCGTAACAAGAGTTTGAGTGGGATAAAAATATTCGTAATCGGGGGTCTTTTCGGGCCAGCCAAGGGTGGAAAAGGGCCATAATGCCGAGCTGAACCAAGTGTCCAGGGTGTCCTCCTCCTGGATCATTGCAGCGCCGCACTCGGGGCATTTGTCAATTCCGTCGAGAGTTACCTCGATATGACCGCAGTCCTTGTTTTGACAGTAGTAGGCGGGGATCCTGTGACCCCACCATATCTGACGGGAAATGCACCAGTCGCGGATATTTTCCATCCAAAACAGATAGCTGTTTTCAAAGCGCTTGGGCACGTATCTCAGCTCGCCGCTTTTGACTACGTCAATGGCAGGCTGCGCCAGCTCCTGCATTTTTACAAACCATTGCAGGGACGCAGTGGGCTCAACGGTAGTGCCGCAGCGCTGGCATGTGCCCACATTGTGCTTGTGGGGCTCGACCTTGACTAAAAGTCCCTGCTCCTCCAAGTCCTTTACCATAGCCTTACGAGCCGCATAGCGATCCATTCCCGCATATTTTCCGCCGATCCCCTCCTTGATAGTGGCGTCCTCGTTCATCATGTGAATAACGGGCAGATCATGGCGCTTGCCTACCTCAAAGTCGTTGGGGTCGTGGGCGGGGGTGATTTTTACGCAGCCCGTGCCAAATTCCATATCAACGTAATCGTCCGCCACAACGGGTATCTCCCTGTCGGTAAGAGGCAGCTTCAGCATTTTTCCCACCAGATCGGTATAGCGCTCGTCCTTGGGATTGACCGCAACGGCGGTATCGCCTAACAGCGTTTCGGGACGGGTGGTGGCGATCTCAACATAGCCCTCCCCCTCTGCAAAGGGGTATTTTATATGCCAAAAAGATCCGTCCTGCTCCTCATATTCCGTTTCGATGTCGGAAATCGAAGTCTTGCAGCTGGGGCACCAGTTTATAATGCGCTCGCCCCGGTAGATAAGACCCTTGTTGTACAAGTCCATAAATACCTTTTGCACCGCATTTGAGCAGCCCTCGTCCATAGTAAAGCGGTCTCGGCTCCAGTCGCAGGAAACGCCCATTTTTCTCTGTTGATTTTTGATAGTGCCGCCGTATTTGTCGTTCCAAGCCCAAGCCCGCTCCATAAAGCCGTCTCTGCCTAACTGCTGCTTGGTAACCCCTTCCTTTTTCATTTCGGAAACTATCTTTGCCTCGGTAGCCAAAGCCGCATGATCGGTGCCGGGAAGCCACAGCGCAGAGTAGCCCTCCATTCTCTTGTAGCGGATAAGTATATCCTGCAAGGTGCAGTCCAAGGCGTGCCCTATATGGAGCTGTCCCGTAATGTTGGGGGGCGGCATAACTATGGTGTAAGGGGTTTTGGCGGAATCTCTTTCCGCTTTAAAAAAGCCGCTTTCCTCCCAGTATTTATAGAGCCTGTCCTCAAAGTCCTTTGGGGAGTAGGTTTTCGCTAATTCTTTTTTCATTTTGGTTTCCTTTCTTTTATTTATGTCATTGTTTGTTATGCTGTAAAAGTGCTGTCATCGCTCATTGCGTCAAAACGGCGGCGGTATCGGGATATTTTTTGAAGGTCATTTTTTCTCCTTTTGAAATTTCAGCCTGAATATTTTTCACTCCAGATCTCCGTCCACCAAAAGGGTCTTGTTGTTGGTAAAGATAACCATTCCGGGCTTAGCGCCGCTTGGTTTTTTTACATACCTTACCTTGGTGTAATCCACGGGGATCTTGGTGCCGCCCTTTGCCTTGGAGTTGGAAGCGGCAATCTTAGCGGCTTCCAAAATCGTGCTGTCGGGCACCTCCCTGCCTTTGGCGAAAACTATAACGTGAGAGCCGGGTATGTCCTTGGTGTGGAACCACAGATCCTCTCCCTTGGCGGTTTTAAGGGTGAGCTTGTCGTTTTGCAGATTGTTTCTGCCCGCCCATATGTCAAAGCCGTCCTTGGATTTGAATTTAAGGGGCTGCAAGGGCTTTGCCGATTCGGTGGTTTTGTTTTTGCCCTTTTTGAGATAGCCCGATTGGGATAATTCCAAGCGGATCTCCTGTAATTCCGCATCGGTTTTTGCTCTGGCGGCGCTGTCGAAAACGCTGTCTAAGTATATCAGCTCCTGCTTTTCCTGCTCTATCAGCTTTGTGAGCATTTTTTCCGCAGTATCCAGCTTTTTGTATTCGCTGTAGTATTTTTGGGCGTTTTGGGAGGGGGTGAGGCGAACGTCTAACTTTATGGTTTCCTTTTCTCCCGTGATGTAATTGTCCACCGCAATTTCATTCATGCCCTTTTCCATACGGTAGATGTTGGCGGAAAGAAGGTCCCCTTTGACTCGAAAAACCTCCCTTTCCGAGCAGGCGGCAAGCTCTCCCTTTTGCAGCTCCAATTTCCTTGCGGTGCGGTTGTAAACAGCCAATATGGATCTCAGCAGGTCTCCCGACCGCTGCTTCATACGCTCTGCGGCGGCTCTGCCCGAAAAGAAATTATCCAAAAGCGCACCGGGAGACTCAAATTCCTTCTGCACCATGCCCGCACCGTACTGTTCGGTGGAAATAAAGGTAAAATCCACGGGCTTCCCGCTTTTTTCGGAAATCACGCTGTACCTTGCGCCCTCGTTTTGGGGGCTTGTAAGTATATTTTTGATACGGTTCAAAAAGAAGGAAAACCTTTCAAACCGCTGTTTATCCTCTAAACAACTGCAGGGAGCGTCAATATCCCTTGCGGTGTAGAACGCCCATTCCCGACACAGGATCGGGCTTACCCCCTCAAAGACCTTGATGAGATTTTTTTCCAATTTCTGCTCCGGGAATTTCAGCAGCCGTTCCCTTGCCTGTTCCGCCTCACAAAGACGAACGTCGAGCCTATCCTCCCTCGGAGGGGCTTCGTAGGGTATGCCGGGCAAAATTCTGCGAACGGCGGACACGTCGTCGCCGATGCGCTTTATGCTGTCCACTACCCGCCACTGTCCCTGCTTTTCGGTGAGGAGGATTATGTTGCTGCACCTGCCTAAAAGCTCGGCGGAAATTCGGTTTTTGACTGTGTCGCCGATTTCGTTTACGCACTCGAAATCAAAGGACAAAATGCGCTCCAAGCCCTCTTGGGAAATGTCAATAAGTCTGCCGCCGCTTAAATGCTTTCTCATCAGCATGCAGAACATGGGGGGAGCTTGGGGGTTGTCGGTTATTCCCTCGGTAATGCAAACTCTTGCGGCGGAGGGATTGGCGGAAAGGGCAAGCTTATACGCTCCCTTAAAGCCTCTTAGGGTGATGGTCAGCTCCTCTCTCGAGGGCTGATGTATTTTATCTATGCGGGAGCCGATCAAGCCCTTGTTTATCAGCTCTTGCTTTATTAATGAGAGGTATGCGCCGTCTAAGGACATAATCGGTTCCTTTCTTTTATCGTTTATTAATTTGCCGAAAAGCCAATAATGCGGCAGATTGCGGCAAGCGGCAAAAATTTTGGCGCTTGCTGTTTGCCGATGCGTACGGAGCGAGCAGAGCGAGCGGATATGCGAGGCTATTCGGATAAGTTTTTACAGTCAACGTCAAATTATTTTTGACGTTGACTCAGTCTGTCGAAAAAGTCAAAGCTTATAAATTTCGGAGGGAAAAGAGGCTTGGGGAAAAA
>JAMPBF010000078.1 GCA_023666805.1 Bacillota bacterium | reverse complement strand
GTAAAGCTTCTCGCCGTTGTACAGCAGCTCCGCTTCCACATCGCCTCTGAGCATGCCTTCTTTAATGGGAAAAAGCTGCGTGCCTAAGTAGCCGTTATCAATATGGTACATATATACATTCAGCGTATATTCTTTTCCTTCGTCATCGCTTATAGAGGAGGAAAAAAGGTCTATTCTGGTGTTGTCCTTCGGTCTGTAGTATTTATTTTGCCAAGGAATATCGTCGGATTCGGTGACTGCGGTCGTTTCCTCGGAGGCGGAAGTGCTTTGAACGGTCTCGGGGACAGTCGTTTCCTCCTCCGTTTTTTCCGTTTCCGTGGTTTTGCTGTCCACTGTCGCATTGTCGGAGGTATTGGCGGCAGAGCATGCGGTTAGGGAAAAGACCGTAAGGCACAATATAAGTGCGGCGGCTTTGAATTTCTTGAGCTTCATTTTTCCTCCTTATTTTCAATTTCATCTATGCATTTGACCTTGTTTTTCACTCGGTTTTCTGTAACATTTCTTGATACCAATCGGGCATCGGGTTTTCATAGGGATCATTACAGTAATCCAAATACTCCCTAAACTCATCGGTGACAGATCCTTGGTTTACCCACTCGGGAAGATTATTCGGGCTTGCGTTTTCGATGTCAAACACAAACTCCTGCCGAACGGGAACGGTATTGCCGTCTCCGTCCTCCGCAGAAACCGTTAAATTTACCGTTACGGTGCGGCTGTCCTGCTCTAAGGTATAATCAATATCGACCCGATTTTCATATTTTGCCGCTATGTAATCTACCCATAGGCACAAAGGACCGTTTAAGGCGTCATATACGGGAACATTTTTCATACCGCCTTTCCCTAACGTCAGGGAGTAAATCCTGCCCGTGGTTCCGTTTTCGTCCACGTCTATACCTATCATCATAGGATTCCCGAAGCGGGGATATTTAACGGAATAGCCCTCCCGATACGGTACGAAAGAGCGTACGGTATTGCAATCCCGATGATCAAATATCACGGCTTCCGAATAGAGATAAATACTGCCGAATATAAGCACTGTCAGCAGAACCAGCGGCAATATCACTATGAGGGTTATAACAAGCGGCTTCGGCAGTTTTCTGATAATTTGCACTTATTTTCCTCCTTATTATGCAAGTGTGACTGCATAACAGATCCTTTACTTTTTTGGTCTTGAACATACGCAGCCCTTACATAATTTTCAAACTCCCAATAAGCCTTATCCCAGTAATCGCTCATTTTGATTGTGGTTTCTTTATCGCACTGATATAAATGCTCCCCGTTTATCACGAAGTAATAATTGTTGCCGTTTGGATCATAATCGTCCTCTCTTTCTAAAATCGGGGTTTCGCCGATAAACAGAAAATCTCCGCTGCTGAATGTGATCTGAAATTGCTTTGAAGGGGTTACTCCGGCTCTTTTAGGGTACTCCATATCACTTTCATCGCCGTTTATATCCGCATTTGCGATCATTTCCGCAAATTCTTTTGTTTCCTCCTCTGTGAGAGATTCAAATATTTTTATTCCATCTATTACAGATACAGTGCAGTCTGTGAGATCTGCCGCCTTCAATTCCTCGGGAGTTATTTGAACGGCTCTTTCATCATCTGTTTCCGCATTTTCAAGGGCTTGGTAAAGCTTCCCATGCATTTGTGCAAATTTCTGCGCTGTTTCCTCGTCGCTGAAATCAATTTCTGCGGTATTTGCACAAGCGCAGCTTAAGAGCATAAGGCAGGCTAAAAACAGGGCTTTCAGCGAGTTTATCATCGTTTTTCCGAATTTCATAATGTTTACCTCGTTTTATTCCGATACCGTTCCGTACTGCCGCCGAGTATCAATGCGGCAATACGGAGTTCATCGGAATTTTTATTTTACTCGGTTTTCTGTAACATTTGTTGATACCAATCGGGCATCGGGTTTACGTCGGGATTTTCCAAGTAATTCAGATACTCCTTGTAATCGGCGCTTGCCTCGTCCTTGTTTATCCATTGGGGAAGCGTATCCGAGCTTGCGTTTTCTATATCGAAAACAAATTTTTGCTCTAAAGGAATAACTGTTTCTTCATCGTCCGCTGCGTTCCCTTTGAAGGTTACGGTTATGCTTTTGCTGTCCTGCTCCAAATCATAATTCAGATTAACATGCCTTTTGTACCTTGTTGCCAAATAATCCACCCACGTATCAATAGGTTCGTTTACGGCATTGTATACCCAAATATTCTTCTCGCCGCCAACACCGAAAACAAATGCGCAGCTTCTGCCTGTTCCGCCGCTCAAGGTCAGCGAATTACCGAAAAACGGATAGTTTACCGAATATCCCTCCGGCTGCTCATAGCTTACGGGAGCATAGGCTTCCGAGGTGTCCCGATGGTCGAATCTTACCGTTTCCGAAAACAAATACAGCCCGCCCGCCGCTATTGCTATAAGCAGGGCTATAGCCAATATAATGATAATAACAACAATAAGCGGCTTTGACGGTTTTCTGATAATTTGCATTTATTTTCCTCCTTATTATGCAAGTGTGACTGCATAACAGATCCTTTACTTTTTTTGGTCTTGAACATACGCAGCCCTTACAGAATATTCAAATTTTGTATAGGCTTCATTCCAAAAATCAGCCATATTATTTTTTGTTTCTTCGTCACACAGGTATTCGTGCTCTCCGTTTATTATAAAATAAATTGTATCATCGTCAAACCGCCTGACGCCTATATTTAACAAGTCTCCATTGTTAAAAGCAAGCTGAAACTGCGATGGATTTGCCATTCCGTTCGCTTTCTGCCACTCTACTTCATATTCCTCCTCACCGATGTCGGCTTGTGCAAGCATTTCAACGAATTTCTGTGTCTTCTCCTCCGTCAGCCGTTCATATATCCTTAGGCCGTATTCGTCCAGCACGTCTACCGAACAGCCGCTGAAGTCGGCGGTTTTCAGTTCCTCGGGGGTCATCGATACCGATTTTTCTTCGTCCGTTACGGCGTAATCAAGGGTATGGTAATACTCCGAACGCCACCGAGCTTTTTCCTCGCTGTCGTAAAAATTTTCCTCCGGATCATAAAAGTATTCCTCACTGTCATAAAAGTTTTCCTCCGGCGTATCTGCGCAAGCGCAGCTTAAGAGCATAAGGCAGGCTAAAATTATAGCTTTCAGCGAGTATATCGTCGTTTTTCCGAATTTCATAATTTTACCTCGTTTTATTCCGATATTGTTCCGTATTGCCGCTGAATGTAAATGCGGCAATACGAAAACTGATCGGGTATTTTATTGAGTGTTCTTATAAAAGCAAGTACTCGTCCTTGCAGCAATGAAACCTACTCTTGTAATAAAAATTATACATAAATACCAATTTGTGATTTCACTCTGCCTGTTAAATTATTAATATCTGCGAGTTGTGTATTTCAGCGTTAATTCACAGGCAAAATTGGGGTTTATGTATTTGTACGTGCCAGAAGAATACCTAACTGTTGCAGTACCATAGTCAGGGTCTTTAATATACATAAGGCTCTCGTTTATACTCTGATTATTTATGGCACACTTATACATTACTGTTGCATGACCTCTACCGCTATTTTCAAAAGCAGCAAATATAGGATAGTCCATTTCAAGATTATACGAAATGTCAGAAAGCGAAGGAACGGAATTAATATATTGATATTGCAATCCGTATTTTTTTAAGAAATTTGCTTCCATTCCATAAGGCAGATGGTCGTCTTTATTTAATTCTTCGTTTGATCTGTTTTGTTGTGCTATTTGCAAAGCATTGTATGAGGTATTATTTTTATAATTTACAATAGAGGCAATGGAAGCAGCCCAGCATAAATTTAAATATCCACCCATATACTGTGTAACATACTTCACAGGACACTCATAAATAGTCACAGGCAAAGTTGCTCCGTAAGCGACAACCTCCGGCATATATCCCAAAGTCTCCGTCTTATTCAAGCAGCTTAAGCTAACGGAAGAAAAGCTTGAGGTGTATTCGGATAAATCAGAACGTCCTTCAACACTGTCAAAGCTGCCTAATTTATGTAAATTCAAGCCGTCGTAAAGGTAGCAGCAGGTTTTGTCGTAAATCAGCGCAAAGGGCGTAAGGTTGTCGGCTATTGCGTTTACCTCGTCAATATAAGCGGTAGCGATCTGATAATACGTTCCGCTTTCGTCCTCCGCTTCCACCGCCCATGCGGTTAAGGTGCCGTTGTACAAAAGCGGAATGAAATTGTAGATAAAGGAAACTCCGCCGTTTGTATATTCGTATGCCTTTATCGGATCTGAAACCGTCAGCTTTTGAAAATCCACATCGGATAAATTAAAATTATCCTTTTCGGATTCCACTGCTTGCAAAGCACTGATAATTCCGCCGTAATCGCAGCTTGACGCTTCAGACCCGGAAAACGGAAGCGCCTCCGCCGCCGCATTAACATTCACACTTACTGCCATAACTGCCGCTGTCAGCAGCGAGATCAATTTCTTGAATTTTTTCATGATAATATCCTCCTTCATGTCTCTTTGACGGTCGTCTGCCGCCGATTCTGTTTAAACTTACTTGTTTTTGACCCCTAATAAGATTTACAGCAAAGACTTGAATTGAAATTATCGGGTTAAGGCTTGCTTACCCAAACGCTGTTTGAAGTATTGCTTTCGCTTTGGGACTGACCGAACAGACCGCTTTCCTTTGCGTAGTGCGTGCAGGTCACACGGTAGTAATAGCCGCCTGTTACGGTAACGGCATATTTGCTGAGACTGTAGTTGCTGCTGTTCGACTTAAGCAAATCACCGACGTTTTTTTCTTCATACCAATCCGTACCGTTGGAGCTGTGCTCTACCACAATATTTTTGAAGCCAATTTCCTTCATTGTTGAATTTGATGATGTTTGACCGCTTATGTACAGCACACCTCCCGAAGTGGAAGCGGAAACAGACAGCTCATACCGTTTTATCAAGCCGACAGTCCTTGCCGTATCAGCCGCCTGTACGTCATCTACTGCGGGAAATTCGTATTCCGCCGCCTGAACAGGCGTTACCAAACCTCCGATTGCAAGAAACAAAGCGAGACCTAAAGCCATAAATATTTTTTTCATAATCAGTAAACCTCCTTGATTATTTTATTGATTCAACAATTTTTTCACATTCACCGTAGGGCACGTCAACGGTAAACATAAAAAATGCGATTTTGTCTCTTTCGTAAGTAATGGTAAACTGATTGTCCTCCATGGAAACTATGGCGGCACAACCGTTCACCTCCCTTTCGGAAATGTTGAAGTGATCGCTTGGTATCACAAATTCGTATATCTGGTCATAGTAACGAAGATAATCGATACCAATGCTTTGTTTTCCCTTTTCAAAAACAAAGCTTATCGTGTCATGATATTCCGGATCAATATCCACATAAACATCGGTCAAGACAAAACCCTCGGGGATATAATGGGGGGTATCAAAATGGATATCGTATTCGGCGAGCTTTGCTGTAAATCCGTAGGGGTCCTCTTCGGATGTCGGCAAAACGACAGCGTTTTCCTCCTGCTCCTGCTTGGCAAAATCAATAACTATTCCGCTTTCGGTAATGCGTATCGCCGCAGAAAAGAAATTTTCGCCATAGGCAGCTATGGAAAAGATATTGACCGACACAAGCGTTAAGAAGACGACTGCGGCGGCACCCACCGCCCATTTGGGAAGCTTGAGCCTGCGCTTTTTGCGCTTCATCTCTTCTTTGATCGCAGCGATCCCCGCTTCCCTCACACCCTCGGGAAGCTCCGCACACCTGCCCTCAGCCTCCAAAACAGCCGCCGCCAGCTCGTCTGCAAGATCATAGTCGGGCTCGGACTTTTCCAGCTCCCGGTCAAGCTCTTTTCTCAGCTCCTCGGCGCTGAGCGGTGAAAAATTTTCTTCTAAAATAATATTATTGATCATTTTTTTATCCATAAAAAAAACCTCCCTATATAGTAATGTCGGAAAAACCCCGATTTTGGACATCAAACTTCAAATTTCGTATGATTGCACAAATTTTATTTAGTGATTTTGTTTATTTTTTCCAGCTCGTCAATCAATTTCGTCTTGATTCGGTCAATTCTCTTATATGCGGCAGCAGCAGAAATATCCTGCTCCTTTGCAATATCTTCAATGCTTTTCTCGTTAATGTAAAAATCGTTTAAGATTCGGTACTCCTCCTCCGTTATCACATTGCCGAAATGGGTCTTCCAAAGAGGAACGTCTTTTGATTTTTTAGGCAGGAGGCTTTCGATTTCCATAAATAAGTCGGATTTCTTCCTCCTTAAGCATTTCATTGCATTGTCGGCTGTGCGGTACAGCCACGCTCTGATGTTTTCGTCCAAGTTAAGCTCCGAGGACTTTTTGCAGAGCATGAAAAAAACCTCTTGGGTGCAGTCGTAAGCGTCGCTTTCATTGCGCAGCCTTACCAAGCAGTATCTGTAAATTGAAGAATAGTATTTTTCGATTATCTCCTCAATCGGATTTTCATATTTCAAGAACGTCACCTCACAATGCCCCGATAATAATACTGATTTCTGTTTAAATATAGACTTTGTCCGTATTTCGGACTGTCGAAAAAGTTCAATGCTTTAGAGCGAAAACAGTATAAAAACATAATTTAAAAAAGGGTGCGATACGCCGAAATGATTTTACGCCGTATCGCACACCCTAAAACCCTTGCCGTCAAAGCTATTATATTACACAATTTTTAAAAAGTCAACAACAGCGCTTCGGTAAAGAAAGCGCTGTTATTGCTATGGAGGATCTATACAATCAACTGTTTCAGTTAAGCTTCAATTCCTTGATCACCGCATATATGTTGACGAACCATTCTATGTCCGAATCCATGGTAATATCCCCGACGGTCAGGCTCGCCTTTAAGGGCGTGTTTTGCTCCGCACCGTCAAGCATATCTCCGTAGTCGGCGGTATTTCCCAAATGAATAATGCCGTATTCGTTTTTAAAAGCGAGACCGCCTTCTACTAAGGTATATTTTAAGCTCTTGGAAACGGCTTGCCACTTTCCGCCGTCATTCTGCTCTATGGCGGTGTAGTTCATTACAGGCAGGGTCTGACTTTCGCCGTCGGGTATAAAGACAATATCTCCTACGCCTCCCACGCCGTATTCGTCGTCGCTTAAGATCACGATATAGCCCGACATTTCCTTTTCGCCCTTAAAGGTTGCGGCACACCCGCCGAAATAGCGTATTTTACAGTCGTCGGGATAAACGCCGGCTTCATTTCTGAAGGCTGTCACAGCGGTATCTACGGTAAGCCCGCAGATCTCGTCCCCTGCGTTTATACGCTTAAATACGGCGGTGGAGCTGTCGGGTATTCCCGCAAAGGAATTATCGCCGCCGTTAAAAATGTCGGCGTCGTCTATACTGTTGCAGCTTATGCCCGTAGGCTCCGCCATATAGACAAAGCCCTCGCAGGTGATATAGCTCCAAGAGCTTTCCTCGCTGTATTTTCTCACTAAGGTCATTTCATCGGGGCTTATGTTATCCTCCAACATTCCGTAAATGTCGGTGGGGAATTTGGATTTGTCGGTAACGGTGGTGCGTTCCTCGAAATCGTCTTCTTCGGCGTTCTCGGCTTCCTCGGTATTTTCCGTTTCCGCCGTTTCCTCCGTATTCTCCGACGCTTCCGCACTCTCGGCGTTGTCCGCAGTCTCCTCCGTATCGGTCGGCTCTTGTAAAGCGGCGTTCAGCGTAATATCTTCGCCGCAGTTTGTGCTGCATGCGGCAAGAAGCATTGACGCCGCCAATATTAATGATAAAATTACCGTCTTTCTTTTCATGTCGGTCTCTCCTTTTCTTTATTGATTTTATTTTACATTTCGGAAAAGGAAAAGTCAATTACAATTCGGTTACAATCCGGTTACAATTCGGTTACAATTTTTCCCGCATACAAAAAGCTTTCGCCGCTGCGTACACAACAATAGGGCTTGTCGCCAACTGCGCAAGCCCCCGTGAAACATATAATATTATTCCCGGCTTTATTGTTCCCCTATTGATTCTTGTGCCAAAGCGCCAAAGCCGTCTGCCAAGAAAAAAGCCTATTTAAAACCCAAAAAACCTCTCCGCATTCTCATTGCAGATCCTTATCATCTCTTCCGCCGAATAGCCTTTTATTTCACCCATTTTTGCCGCCGTTGACAATATCATGCCGCTGTGGCACCTTTCTCCTCTGTAGGGCACGGGCGCCATGTAGGGACAGTCGGTTTCCAGCATCAGCCTGTCCGCAGGGACAGCCCGACAGGCGGCAACAGCCCTTTTGGCGTTTTTAAAGGTCAGCACCCCCGTAAAGCTGATGTAAAGCCCCATTTTAACAAGCTCCTCCGCAGTTTCGGCGCTGCCCGAAAAGCAGTGCATTACCGCCTTTTTGGGGGTCGTATCTCTTAAAATATCAAGCGTGTCCGCCGCAGCGTCCCTGCTGTGAATAATTACGGGAAGCTCTAATTTTTCCGCCAGCTCTATCTGCTCTCTGAAAAATTTTATCTGCAATTCCCTGTCAAAGCCTTCATAGTGATAATCCAATCCGATCTCCCCCAAAGCTACCGCCTTGGGGTGTGCCAAAAGCGCAGTGAGACGCTGCCTCCAATCGGAGGGCACGCCGTCAATATCCTCGGGGTGAAGCCCCAAGGCCGCATACATATTCGGGTACTTTTCCGCCAAATCTATAGTGGGCTGCCACCTGTCAAGGGCGCAGCCTATGGTGACTATTTTACCCACCGTTTCGGAAAAAAGCCCTTGCAGCAGGACGTCTCTGTCGCTGTCAAAGGCTTCGTCGTCATAGTGAGCGTGAGTGTCGGTAAGCTTTATCAAAATATTTTCTCCCGCTTCTTATTGCTTGCTAAGCATGGATTTTTCCGTCTTAAGATTTCTTACGCTGTCCCTTTCCAGCAGCTTGCCCGTAACCAAGATCCTGCCGCAGTGATAATTGTTGTCCCTGATTTTTCTCACCATGATCTCTACCGCCTCGCTGCTCATGCGATGACTGTTTACGTCCATGGTGGTAATGCGGGGATTGCTTATGGTGGAATAAATATGATTGTCATATCCCACAATGGAAATATCGTCGGGCACTCTGTAGCCCATAGTCTTAAGCTGATTTATCAGCAGATACGCCACCCTGTCGCAGTTGCAGACAAAGGCGGTGGGCATTTCGTCGGGAAGCTGTATGCTCTTGAAATTGATCCCGTCCTCGTCGCGGTCGTTGATGATCCAGTCGTCTCTCAGCGGAATACCGTGCTCCAAAAGGGATTTGTAATATCCCATGTACCTGTCCTGAATACTGGAGGTGGAGGTGATGGTGCCGATAAAGCCGATACGGCGGTGTCCCTTGTCTATAAGGTGATTGGTTATGGTGTAGGAACCGAAAAAGTTGTCGGACAGCACCGTTTCCACGTCCGAACGGCTGCTGTAAAAATCAAGGAATACCACGGGGATCTGCGCCGCCAACAAATTTTCCACATACTGATCCGAAAACTGTCCCAGTACAATGATCCCGTCTACCTTTTTGTCGGTTACGGTGTTGGGTATATCGCCCGATCTTTCGTCTTTTTCGGAGATCACCTCCAAAATACCGTAGTAGCTTTGCTTTTGAAGCAGCTCCACAATATAGCGGTACACGACCCAGTAAAAGGCGCTGGCGTCGCTTATAAACCGCTTTGCCACCAACACGCCTATATTATAGGTCATGATGTCCTTGGAATTTTTTGAAACATAGCTCACCCTGTAGCCCATTTCGTTGGCTTTCTGCTTGATCTTTTGACGAAGGTCGTCGCTTACCCCGTCCTTATCGCCCAAGGCCTTGGATACCGTAACGGTGCTGCAGCCCAGCTCTGCGGCAATATCGCTCATTGTAACTGTTTTTTTGATCATCTTTTCGCCCTTTGTTTTTATAAAATAAATTTTCGTTTAGCTTATGAGGAAATATTTTAAGCCCTTTGCTCCAACTGTTTTTTCGCCTTTGTAATTATGTGCGGCAGGATAGGCGATAATATTTGTTACTTATATTTTAAGTTAATTTAGTAAAAAAGTAAAGTTATAATTTACACAAATTTAAGTCGATTTTATTGTTGATATTTAACAACCTATCTTAAAAAAATATAAATTAACTTGTAATTTTCACTAATTTATGGTAAACTAATAATAACGATTACATAAGCGCCGTTAAAGACTTAGACGCAAATAACCCATGTGGTTTGTGAAAACGATTTCAGAAATAAATATACCGAGAGGAAAGGAATGATTTAAAATGGGCGTTACCATCAAGGACGTTGCAAAGGCGGCAAATGTGTCCGTCGCTACCGTTTCCCGAGTGATGAACAACAATGCCAACGTGTCCGAGGAAACGGTGGAGCGGGTGACCAAGGTAATGGAGCAGTTAGGCTACAGCCCCAACTGCCTTGGAAGAGACCTTCGCAAAAGCGAGACCAAGCGTATTTTGGCGATAATAGCAACGGCGGAGCAAAGCTTTTATTCCGACGTGCTGAGGGGAATGGACGAAGCGGCGTTTGCGCAGGGTTATGATGTGCTGATAGCCACCACCCACGACGACCCCCACCATGAGATGCACCTTTTGAAAATGCTGCTATCCCACTCGGTAGACGGCGCAGTGCTTTTGGGCGCAAAGCAGGATTCCGCCACCATTTCCCGACTGGCGGAGCACAACCATATTGCCCTTTGCCTTGAAAAAATGGAGGGCTGCAGTGCCTTGACCGTTACCATAGACAATATAAAGGCGGGAAAGGACGCAGTCAATTACCTGATAAGCAAGGGACACAGACGCATAGGTCTGATCTCCACCGAGATACGCAGCCAAAGCTCTATCGACAGAGAAAAGGGTTACCGCCAAGCCTTGGAGGAGCACGGTATCCCCCTTGACGAAAGCCTGATCTACTTCGGCACTTACGAAACCGAATCCGGCACCACGGGCTGCAAATATCTTTTGGAGCTTCCGGATCCGCCCACCGCTATTTTTTCCATTTCCGACATGATAGCTATCGGCGCCATGAATTACGCCATTTCAAAGGGGATAGCCATCGGGAAGGATCTGATGTTCTTCGGCTTTGACAATATCGCTTATTCTCACATCTTTGTTCCCCGCCTGTCCACCGTGGAACAGCCCTGCTACATGCAGGGAAAGCTGGTGGTGGAAAAGCTGATAAGCAATATGCGCAGCGAAATCCCCGACAAAAGCGTATATATGCTCCCCCACAGCTTGGTTTTGAGGGAATCGACGGGGGATTGACGCCGTTTTGCCCTGCGAAATGCTGCAAAAACAAGCTCGGGCGGCGGCTTTGCCCCGATTTTTGCACGCCGCTTTCCCGAATTTTCCGCACTGCGGAAAAAATTTTACAAACAGTTGACAAATTACCGCTT
>JAMPBF010000077.1 GCA_023666805.1 Bacillota bacterium | reverse complement strand
GTCGTTGCGGCACGAAGCGTCAACGATATACTTATTTCGGCTGCCTTTGCCCTGATCTCCGCTTTAAGCTGCTATGCCTTTTGGAAAACGGGGAAGCAGCTGAAAAAGGGCGGCGGCTTTTTTTCTCCAAGGAACGTTCCGTCGCTTCCCTTGGCTGTGGCGGCAGTATTTTTAACGGCGTCTCTTTCGAGCCTTTCCGCAGGGATATTTAATCTCGGCATAATAGCCTCCTCCGCCTTGATACTTATTTGCGTTTACAAATTCCGCTTCGGCGGCTTAGGTGCGGCGATAGTCTGTGCCTCGGGATTGGCGGTGGGACTGCCTATGCTGTCCTCGCAAGGCTCGGCGGGCTTAGAAGCGCTGACTCTTGCCGCAGGAGCAATGGCGGCAGCGGCGGCGGTGCCTAAAGGAAAGCTTTTGGAGGCGACCGCATTTCTCTTTGCCGCCATAGTATCGGGAGCGATTTTCGGCATGAGCCGAGAAATGCTTGCCTTTGGGGTAAACGTACTGGTGGGTTCCGCAGCGTTTATGGCGCTGCCTCTTAACCTGATTTTGGGCAGTGCCGGATCCGCCGCCCGAGAAGGGGACGTAAGCCCCGCCCGGGTTTTTTCGGGGAGATTGGAGCTGGCGGGCAGCACCATGGGCGAGCTGAAATACGCACTGGAAAAAACCGCCGAGGCGCTGGACGGCGGCGTAAGCAAGGACGTGTCCGACGTGTACAATTCCGCCTGCGACAAGATCTGCAAAAGCTGCCGCTTTAACATGAAGTGCTGGGGCGACGAATACAACGACTCGGTCAGGACAATGAACGGTCTTATAAAACGGCTCAGGCAGGGAGAAAGAGCAGCCCCCGAAAACATAAGCGGCGCACTGTCCGACAGGTGTCAGCGAAAGCAGCAGCTGTGCGACAGCATCAACAAAAAATACGATGACTTTGTGTCGGTGGGACAGATGAACCGTCGGATAAAGGAAATGCGCGGCATTCTGACCAAGCAGCTGGATAACACCGAAAAGCTTTTCGCCGCAATGGCAGGTGAATTTGACAAGGAAATTGCCTTCGACGGCGAAGCGTCGGTCAAGGTGCAGCGGATAATGGAGCGCTGCGGAGCGACGGAGCCAAAGGCGGCGGTTAGGACGATCGACGGCAAAATGACGGTGGAGGGCTACGGCGGCGGCAGGCTGAAATGCACCGCCGAGGAATTGGGCGACATGCTGATAGACGCATTGGGCAGAGAATTTGATCTGCCCAATATCATAGAATTCGGAAAAAAGGTCAGGATAACCGCCTTTCAGCGGGCAGATTACGGCGTCAGATCCGCAGTGTGCCAGCTGAGCCGAAAGCGGGATTCGGTCAGCGGCGACTACGTGACCGGGTTTATAGACGGAAAGGGAAAATACTACAGCATAATGTCCGACGGAATGGGCAGCGGCACTCGGGCAAGGGTGGACAGCGCCTTTGCCTGCGGACTTTTGACCAAGCTTTTGGAAAGCGGTGCTGACGTGGAGACGGCGGCGGAAATGTTAAACACCTCCCTAATGGTGAAATCCTCCGATGAAAGCTTTGCCACCTTAGACGTGTGCCAGGTGGATCTGTATACCGGCAGAACCGTGCTGTACAAGGCGGGAGGCTCCGATACATTTATAAGATCAGGCAGAACCGTCACCAAAATAAGATCCGCCGGACTGCCTATCGGAGTGGGCGAAAGCTTGGCAATGTCAAAATACTCCTTTACGGCAGGTGACGACGACATTATACTTATGACCAGCGACGGCGCAGACTTGTCGGAGCAGTGGCTGAAGCAAACCTTTGCCAAGGACGGCGGGATAAGCCTGGATCAGCTGGTAAAAACCGTGGCAAGCGCCGCCGGCTTTAATGCGGAAAAGGGAAGAGAGGACGATATTTCGATCGTGGCGCTGCAGCTGAAAAAATGAACGCCGTTCAAAACCAAATGAATACATTTCCAAGCAAGACATCATGCTCTGCGAAAATGGGTATGGTGTCTTAATGATTATTTTTTACTTTATTAAGTCATTACCTTTTTTACCCTAAAATAATCACCAAAAATGTAAGCCTCAATAAAGCAACTTTAATAAAAATTATACAAAACACTTGAATTTTTTACGAAACTATGATACAATCTTAACAAAGATAAAAATTACCAAAAACATAATATTTGTTGAGGGATTTTTTATTAATTTCAACAACAGGAAAGGAAAAAATAAATGGCTATCCAAAGCATTAGGGATTATGATGTGGCTTTGCATTTTTTCCATGAAGGCAACGCTACAGAGGCTTATGAATTTTTCGGTTCGCATTTTTGCGAAAAGGACGGAAAAAAAGGCGTTATTTTCCGCGTATGGGCTCCGAATGCGGCGTCCGTAAGCGTTGTGGGTGATTTTAACCATTGGGACAGATTTAAAGACCCCATGTCCCGCACGGAGCATGACGGCAGCGTATGGGAGCTGTTTATCCCCGGCATGAAGCAGTATGATATTTACAAATACAGCATAGAAAGCTCTCACGGACAGGTCAACCTTAAGGCTGATCCTTACGGCGTTCACATGGAAACCCGCCCCAATACCGCCACCAAGATCTATGAGCTTAACGGCTACGGCTGGAAGGACGCAAAGTGGCTTGAAGCAAGAAAAAACAAGAATATCTACGATTCCGCCATCAATATCTATGAGATGCATTTAAGCTCGTGGATGGAGAAGAAGACCGAGGACGAGCTGTTCAACTACATGGAGCTTGCCAAAAAGCTGATACCCTACGTTAAGAAAATGGGTTATACTCACATCGAAGTAATGCCCGTGGCTGAATACCCCTTCGACGGCTCTTGGGGCTATCAGCAGATAGGCTATTATGCTCCCACCTCCCGTTTCGGCACGCCCCATGATTTTATGGAATTTGTGGATTACTGCCATCAAAACGACATAGGCATTATCCTCGACTGGGTCCCCGCCCATTTCCCCAAGGACGCAGCGGGACTTTACGAATTTGACGGCAGCTACTGCTACGAATACTCCGAGCCTCTTAAAAGAGAGCACTTGAACTGGGGCACAAGGGTCTTTGACTGGGGAAAGCCCGAGGTGCAAAGCTTCCTTATCTCCAACGCCAACTATTGGTTCGACAAGTACCATATTGACGGTCTCAGAGTGGACGCAGTCGCCTCCATGCTGTATCTTGACTATGACCGCAAGGACGGACAGTGGCAGAGAAACTCCAAGGGCGGCAACGAAAACCTTGAAGCCATAGCCTTTTTGCAAAGGTTAAACACCGAATTATTCGCAAAGCACGAGAATATACTGATGATCGCCGAGGAATCCACCGCATGGCCTATGGTGACAAAGCCTGCCGACGTGGGCGGCTTGGGCTTTAACTTTAAGTGGAATATGGGCTGGATGAACGATATGATAGCCTATATGTCCATGAATCCCGAGTACAGACCCTATCACCACAACATGCTCACCTTCTCCTTCTACTATGCGTTCTCCGAAAACTTCATACTGCCTATCTCACATGACGAGGTGGTTTACGGAAAATGCTCGATGCTGGATAAAATGAGCGGACCCAGAGACAAGCGCTTTGCTTCCCTCAGAACCTTCTTGGCGTACATGACCGCTCACCCCGGCAAAAAGCTTACCTTTATGGGACAGGAGATCGCCCAGTTTAAGGAGTGGAACTACAAGACCGGGCTTGATTGGGACGTTCTAAAGTTTGAGGAGCATAAGAAGCATCAGTCTTATGTGGAGGCTCTGAACAAATTCTATATCGGCAATAAGGAGCTGTGGCAGGCTGACAGCGATTGGAGCGGCTTCAAGTGGATATGCAGCGACGACAACGAAAATTCCGTTATCGTATTCCGCCGCTTTGACCGCAACGGCAAGGAGATCGTAGCCGTATGCAACTTCCAGCCCAAGGCTCACGAGCAGTACAGCTTCGGTGTGCCCTATTACGCAGAATACGAGGAGATCTTTACCACGGAAAAAGAGGAATTCGGCGGCAGCGGTCTTACCAACAAGACCGTACAGTCGGAAAATCAGCCGATGCACAGCGAGCCTTATTCCCTGACTGTAAAGATCGCACCCATGTCCGCAATGTTCTTCAGAGCAAAAAATATAAGAACTCCCGAGGATGACGAGAAAAAAGCCCTTAAGGAAAAGGAAAAGCAGAAAAAAAAGGCGTCAGCTCCCAAAGCGGCGGCAAAGAACCCCTCCGCTGCAAAAGCTCCCGCCAAGACCTCGGCGAAGAAGCCGGCAAAGAAATCTTAATTTAGCACGTACACAGTCAGTTATCTCAAAAAATAATTACATCGGAGGCAAAACTTATGAACCATGTTAAAAAGGAAATTGTTGCCATGCTTCTTGCCGGTGGACAGGGAAGCAGATTGTATGCCTTGACGCAGGACATGGCAAAGCCCGCCGTTCCTTACGGCGGAAAGTACAGGATCATCGATTTTCCCCTTTCCAACTGCATTAATTCCGGTATCGACACCGTAGGCGTATTGACCCAGTATCAGCCGCTGGTGCTCAGCGAGTACATCGGCAACGGTCAGCCTTGGGGACTTAACCGCACCCACGGCGGAGTACATGTACTCCCTCCCTACGAGACCGCTTCGGGCAAAAGCTGGTATGCAGGCACCGCCAATGCGATCTATCAGAATATGAGCTTTGTTGACCGTTATAATCCCGATTACGTTGCGATCCTTTCCGGCGACCATATCTACAAAATGGATTACAACGAAATGCTCGAATTTCACAAGAAAACAGGCGCAGACGCTACCATTGCGGTACGCGAGGTGCCTTGGGAGGAAGCGAGCCGCTTCGGCATTATGACCGCCGACGAGGATCATGTGATCACCGAATTTGAGGAAAAGCCCAAGGAGCCTAAGTCAAACCTTGCTTCCATGGGCGTATATATCTTCACATGGAAGGCTTTGAAGAAGTACCTTATCGCCAACGAAAAGGACGAGACCGCCACCAAGGACTTCGGCAAAAACATTATACCCAATATGCTTGAGGATAAGTGCAAAATGGTGGCATATCCCTTCAACCACTACTGGAAGGACGTAGGCACCATCGACAGCCTTTGGGAAGCAAATATGGACTGCCTCGATCCCAACGTGCCCCTTAACCTTTACGACAACAACTGGAAGATCTTCTCCAGAAACCCCGTAATGCCCCCCCATTATGCAGGTCCTGCCAGCAAGATCGAAAACTCCATGGTTGCCGAGGGCTGCAACATCTACGGCACCGTTGACTTCTCCATTCTGTTCTCCGGCGTTACGAT
Organism: Bacillota bacterium; assembly: GCA_023666805.1. Classification (GTDB taxonomy): domain Bacteria; phylum Bacillota; class Clostridia; order Oscillospirales; family Ruminococcaceae; genus Ruminiclostridium_E. The sequence goes on along the minus strand of JAMPBF010000077.1, from coordinate 6,105 downwards.
CGAGGAGGGCGCAGTGGTTCGCGACAGCATCATAATGCCCAACACCACCATCAAAAAGGACGCTGTCATCGAATACTCTATCGTAGGCGAGGATTGCGTTATCGGAGAAAATGTGCATGTGGGCGCTCGCCCCGAAACGATCCAGGACAAGGATACCTGGGGAGTGGCAGTTGTGGGACATAAGGTCAACGTCAGCGACAACACCGTTGTTGAAGCAAAAGCAATGATTTCCGAATCCCTATGACCGGCACGGCTTATACCGTAATTTTTTGAATACAGAAAGGAATTAAATATTATGGCTAATATGTCTAACGTGCTGGGACTTGTATTTGCGAATATGCATGACAGCACAATTTCCGACCTTACCAAGCTCCGTACCATGGGCAGCGTTCCCTACGGCGCAAGATACAGGCTTATAGATTTCACCCTCTCCAACATGGTAAACAGCGGCATTAACACCGTAGGCGTTATTACCAAGGCTAATTACCAGTCCCTTATCGATCACTTGGGCTCGGGCGCAGAGTGGGATCTGTCCAGAAAAACAGGCGGACTTCACCTTCTCCCTCCCTACGGTCATATCAACGGCGGACTTTACAGAGGAAGGCTTGAAGCACTGGCAGGCGTTATCGACTTTATCCGCTACAACGACGCCGAGTATGTACTTATCAGCGATACCGACGTGATCTGCAATATCGACTTCAAGAAGGTGGTTGAGAGCCACGAGGAAACAGGCGCAGACATCACCGTTGTATACACCAAAATGGTATGCGACGCAGAGCGCTCCAGAACCAAGACCATTCTCAGCGTAAGCGATTCGGGCAAGATCTACGATATTCTTGTACGTCCCGAGATCAGCGGCGAGCATAATGTAAGCATGAATATGTTCGTTATGAAGAAGGACTTTTTGCAGAATTTGGTTATAGATATGGCAGGAAAGAGCCTGTACAGCTTTGAGGTGGACGTGCTTCAGCATAAGCTCAACGAGCTTAATATCTACGGCTACCGCTTCGACGGCTACACCGCACAGATTGACTGCATAAAGACTTATTTCAACGCAAATATGGAGCTTATGAACCCCAACGTCCGCAAGGAGCTGTTTAACGGCGACGACCCCATTTACACCAAGGTCAGAGACGAAGCTCCCGCCAAGTACGGACTTGACTCTATCTGCAAAAACTCCATTGTTGCCGACGGCTGCATTATCGAAGGCACGGTTGAGAACAGCGTGCTGTTCAGAGGCGTCAAGGTAGGCAAAAATGCGGTGGTCAGAAACTGCATTTTGATGCAGGATACCCAGGTAGGCGAAAAGTGCGAAATGAACTACGTTATCACCGACAAGGACGTGCTTATCGGCAACTACCGCAGCATCGGCGGAACCGAGGCTTATCCCGTTTTTGTGGGAAAGAAAGCTTCGGTATAAAAACCGTAAATCCAATAAAAAAGAAAGTCGGCTATTTACCGGCTTTCTTTTGGATATTGAGAAAAAGCCGATTTGAAGCATGCAGAAATGATTATTGCGAGGAAGGAACTGACCATGTTAGACAGAATCTTACAAACGGAACAACCCGTTGCCGACAAGGAAACCTATAAGGCTCAGGCGGACACGCTTAAGGTTCGTCTCAGAGCCTTGGAGCAGGAGATCAAGGCAAAAAAACTGCCGGTGATCGTGCTTTTTGAGGGCTGGGGCGGCGCAGGCAAGGGCTATGTTATCAGCAAGACCATAAACTGCCTCGATCCCCGCTCCTACAAGGTCTATTCAACGGTAGATCCCACCGAGACCGAAAGCCGATACCCCTTGATGCACCGCTTTTGGAATATTATTCCCGAGAAGGGAAAGCTGTGCATATTGGATCGCAGCTGGTATCAGTCCGCAGTGCCGGCTGTGATAGAGGATAAGCTCACCGAGGAGGAAATGGTGGAGCGCATGAACGATATAAACGTTTTCGAGCGCCAGCTGACGGACGACGGCTATCTTGTGATAAAGATCTTCCTGCAAATTGACAGGCAGGAGCAAAAGCGCCGTTTTAAAAAGCTTTTGGACAGCAAGGCCACCAATTGGCGGGTGACCGAGCTTGACTTAAAGCGCAACAGAAATTACGGGAAATATCTTATCCAGTACGACAAAATGCTGGAATACACCAACACGGAATATGCCCCTTGGACGGTGATAAATTCCGACAACAAATACCGCACGGTCTGCGAGGTGTTCAAAACCATGATCACCGCCATTGACAACAAGCTTTTAAATAAGCCTGTGGAATTTGGCGAAAATCCCAAGCGGAAGATCCCCAAGGAGATCTTCACCATGGCCACCAAGCCCCCTCTCTCCATGATAAACCTTGACAAAACCTTAAGCGAGGACATTTACAGCGCAGAGCTGAAAAAGCAGCAAAAGCGCTTGTCTAAGCTTCACCAAAGGCTCTACGCCCAAAAGCTGTCGGTGGTGCTTTGCTTTGAGGGCTGGGACGCAGCGGGCAAGGGCGGCACGATCCGCCGAGTAGCCGCAGCCCTTGACCCCAGAGGCTTTGAGGCGGTGCCCATAGCCGCTCCCGAGCCTCGCGAGCTGAACCGCCACTATCTGTGGAGATTTTGGCAGCATGTGCCCAAAACGGGTCATGTGGTGATCTTCGACCGCACCTGGTACGGCAGAGTTATGGTGGAGCGCCTTGAAGGAATTACGGACGAAAAACGCTGGAGAGCCGCTTATCAGGAGATAAACGAGTTTGAAAACAATCTTTTTGAAAGCGGTATTTTAGTACTTAAATTCTGGATGCACATTGACAAGGAGGAGCAGCTCCGCCGCTTCAACGACCGCATGAACACCCCCGAAAAGCGCTGGAAGATCACCGACGAGGATTGGCGCAACCGGGACAAGTGGGATCAATACGAGGTAGCGGTAAATGAAATGCTTCAAAAAACCTCCACCGATTTCGCCCCTTGGCACATTATCGAAAACAACGATAAAAAGTACGGCAGAATAAGAACTCTAAACATCATCAACGACAATATCGAGATGTGGATAGAGAAGCATAGCTAATGTACTTATTCATAAACCGAAATGCGCTCCGCTATTCATTGCAGAGCGCATTTTTTTCAATAATTCAAACCGCCGTTCATGCTCATTGTCAGCTCCGAGCTGTAGGTAAACGCAAGCACATCGCTGTTGGTGCAGTCGGCAATAAGCCATTCCCCGTTTTTCCATACCAATTCCATTGTAAAGCACTCGTCCTCGGCGGGACTGCGATCCGAAACATCGGCAGGGTCGAAAAGCTCATTGTCCGTACCGACCGCCGTAAATTGCACATACATTTTGTTTTTGTCGATCTGACAGTCGTTTATATAGCCTACACTGTAAATTGTTCCTATATTGGGCGTTTCCGCATGGGATTTATAAAGCTTGCCCTCAACGTTTCCGTAAAGAGATTTTTTCAAAAGCTCTTCGGCAAATTCGTCGGTGCACCATTCGGTGAAAAGGCTTTTAAAATCGTCATAGGTTTTTATTTCGCCGCCGATAATCGGATAAGCGGTAAATCCTCTGAAAAAAACGCCTTTTGCAGGATCGTCGTCAAGCTTAAAAGCAAGCTCCTTCTCATCGTTCTGCAAATATTTCATATAAAGCTTTTGGAGAGCCCTTGCATATTCGTCCGCCGTTTTAATGCAGTCAACGTCCTCGGGCGGAAATTCCGAGATAGTCTCCTCGGTTTCGGCGGGGGCTTCTATTTCCTCGGTTTTATACAAATATCCGATATAATAGATCCCGTCTATGGGAGATATGTCGGAAACAAGCCATTTGCCGTTTTCCTTTGCCAATTCCATTGTAAAATTATGATCTGCAATTTCGTTGTAATTGTAATCGGGATCCTTTGCCGCCGTCAGTGAAATTTTCATATTGTCCCCGAGAGCTTGGCAGCTTTCAATATATGTATCGCAGTAGTTGTCGGTAGCTGTGTTGGATTGGTTGTAGTATCTGTAATAAAGACCGCCGTCTGCTTCCTCGTAGCAGAACACGTCGGCGATCAGCCTGTCGGCAAATTCCTCCGTGCAGTATTCGGTGAATTTTTCCTTAATATCGCCGCAGGTCTTTATTTTGCCGTCCGTTACAGACAGGTAGGTTTCGCCGTTAATATCCGTACCCAGCTCGCTTATTTTTATCTTGATTGCGGTATCGTCAAAGGATTTCCAGCGGTAGTCGTTAAAAAGCGACTTAATGCCCAGCACACACTTGTCCGCCGTCTCAAATTCACTTTCGTCAGCCGCCGAGGAGGTCTCTTCCGTTAAATCGTCAGTATTGCTTGATATGCCGTTAAAAGCAGTTGCAGTATCCGAGGGATTATCCCCTTGACCGTTGCAGCCCGACACGGCGGCAAGCATAAGCAGTGTGGCAAGCGAAGATAGCATTTTTTTCATTTTTAAATGCTCCTTTACGCAAATTCATTACTATGGCGTATTTGACAACAAAGTCACTAATCTGCTGTCCCTTTTTCCGCCTTTTTATCGTGAATTTTCCTTGCCAAATAAACCACAGGCGTATCCAGCAGCGAGGTAATAATATAAATAACATAGCTTGAACAGAAAACGGACACCAAGGTAGCGGTATCATAAGTGCCGTAAAAAGCCAGCAGCGTAAACAAAAAGGTATTTATCAGCTGGCTTATGAGGGTCGAGCCGTTATTCCTAAGCCATAAAAATTTCCGCCTGTCCCCGAATTTCTTTTCCGTAAAAGCCCACCACCTGTGGTAAAGCCACACGTCGAACATTTGGCTCACCGCATACACGACAAAGGAAGCGATAAGCATACGGGGCGTTGAGGAGAAAACCGCCTGTATCGAAGAGAAAACGGTGTCGTTTTCGTTAGGCGTATACAAAAGCCAGCTTTGGCTTAACAGCAGAAAGAAAAGGGAGGTGAACATACCCAGCCAAACTGCCCTGTTAGCCTCCTTTTTGCCCTCGCATTCCGACAAAATATCCGTTATCAGAAAGGTTACCGCAAACAGTACGTTCCCCAAGGTCTGTTCCACGCCAAAGGCATTTACGAGAATAAGCACCTCGATATTCGCCAGTATGGTGGCGATCACGGAAAGGCAGTAAAGCCCCGTCTTTCCGAAAAATTTATACCCTAAAAGCGCCGCCGCAAAAATAAAGATCACCGAGCATATAAGTAATAATTCGTTAGTCATAGTCAGTCCCCCACTCCGAAGTCGGTATTGTTTATCAGAATATCGATCCTTTCATTGTCCCTGTATTCGGGATAAAGCTCCTCCATAAACCCGTTTAAGACCGATTTGTCGGGTTTTATCCCGGTTGTGTTTTCGCACATAAGGTTAAGGCAGATCCGCTGAAAATATCTAAGCCCTAGCTCAATGTCCCTTTTCATGGAGGAAACCGTCTGCCCTCCGATCCCGAAAAGAAAATTCGCCTCCTCGAAATTCTCCGAGATTACCTTCGGGTCATTCTCCTTAATGCCCTTGTTCAGCACATTTTCCCGTAGATCGTAGTCGAAGCTTTCCAGCCCTAACTTCATTTTGAGCCGAAAATCCGAAAAATCCTCCCGCAGCCTCGGGATCTTGTCCCTGTACAGATAATGGGCTTCAAAATGTATCGTCGAAATATTTTTTTGGCGGGAAATTTCCCTGATGAGATCCAAGGTGCGCCTGTCCAGCTCAAATACCGAGCCGCTGTTGATGACCTCCAGATCTCCGTATTCTCCCGTGACCCTGTCCAGCACCGAGCTGTTCAGCAGAAAATTTTCCTCCCGGTCCCCGCAAAAGTCATGGAAGTAGTCGCAAAAGCTGCACCTTGCGTAAGCGCAGCCGCTGCCCCTGAGGAGCACGATCTCCCTTTTTCTTTTTTTCCGAATAACGCTGTACCTTTCCATAAAATTCTCCCGAAAACAAAAAATGCGCCCACTAAGGACGCAAACATATACAGCATAGGGAAGCCCGACGTCATTGAACGCCTTGCCCCGCCGTTTGTTTTCCCTTAGTTTTGATTTAGAAGCCGAAGCTTCATGGCAGGATGGTTACGAACTGCCAAAAAATATTGTATAATAAAACCGTCTGTTTGTCAATAGTACAAATTTTTTAATTTTATCAAAAATCCCTTTAT
>JAMPBF010000076.1 GCA_023666805.1 Bacillota bacterium | reverse complement strand
CATTTAAAAAATGGATTTATCCATTTTTTAAATGGTTATTAGTATTAATATTTTAATTCTACCTATTTAACGAGAAAAAGTCAAGCATTATTTGGTTATTTTCTGAAAATCAACAAATAAGGGACTGCAAACCCAGCCCCTTTTGTTGTATTTTGCGGAATAAACGCAATATTCTTTGCCGTTGCGGCACGCCCGTTTCGCCGTTTTCGCTTCCGTAAACCGAAATCGGTGTTATATTGTTTTCGCTTTAAAAGACAGATGAAATCTATATTTGAAACAGGTAGTATTAAACGGTAAGCCTTCCGTTTTCGCCGATCTGTAAAAGCAGTATCTGTTCCTCCTCGCCGGTGTCCGCATTGATATAGACCAGCACGTGCGCACCCTCGTCGGTACGGCAGTAAAATTCGTAGCAATAGCGCTCCTTTAAGCCCTCGGAGGGGATAACGCACAGCTTGCTGTCCACAATGTCAAGACTGTCGGAAAGCTTCACCGCCGCTTCCTCTCTTGTGATCTGAGGCGCACCCAGCTCTCTTTGAGTGTGATTGGTGATATATCCCCTGGCGTCAATGCTCAGTATCTCGCCGTTATCCATTGCCACAGCCACCTTTATCAGATCCGTGTAAAGCGTGGTATTGCCCTGTGCGGCGGCAAAGTTGTAGATACACTCGCCGTTCTCCACCTCGTAATAGGTCTCGGTAAGATCGTTTATGCCTAAGTCGGAGAGATAGCTTTTTGCCTTTTGGAGCGCCTCCGAAACACTGATGGACGCTTCCCCCACAGGACGGTATTTAAGCATGTAGCTTAAAAATCCCCCCTGCTTGGTCACCGCCACGGTGGCATTTTCCCCGGAGAAAACGTAGGATGGCATTTTGCCCGCTTCCTCCCCGCCGTCGGTAAGCTCCCTCAGACCGCTTGCCTGCTGCGCCTTCTCCAAAGCCTGCTCGGCGGTAATCTCGGCTTGATTTTTGGTCATAACGGGCTCTTTTTCAAGAATATGGTCGGAAAAAGGACCGTCGTAGATCAAAGTGGGGTAATTCGAGAAGCCCTCCTCAAAATCGGTGAAGCCCTCGGTAACGCTTACGGCAGCCCCTGTGTCCTTTGCGGAATCGATGTCGCTGAAGCTAATATTTCCGTCCTCGATCCTCTTTTCCACCTGCCACATTTTTTGACTTATGCCGTCCGCATAGCTGTAAAGCGTTCTGATATTTTCCTTTTCCTCCGAGGTCAGCATTTCGCCGCTCTCGATCTTTTTGGCAAGACTTTGGCTGTAATTGCCCACCTGAGACAAAAACTTGTAGGTCTGCTCCAAATTGAGCTCGTTCATGGGCAGCTGGGCTAAAGCAGCCTTGGCGTTGGCGGCCTCGTTGGTCAGCTTGCTTGAAAGCCCCGTCATCATCACCGCCGAGTTGGAATACATACCCTTGTTTAAGGTGGTTTTTATATTGTCAAGGCTCAGAGACAGATCCTCCACCGCCCTCATATAGTTGTTTTGAAGCATTAGCGCCGAGTTGTCCGCTCTGCTCTTATGCTGCGCCGCCAATGCGCCGAGGGCAAGTATAAAGGCGGCGGAAAAGCTTATGATCCTTACAAAGCAGCGCTTTGACATTGTAATTGTGTTCTTTTTCATTTTTTCGTTATCCTTTCTATACTGTAAGTATAATTTTACTATTTTTATCCTTTAGAGAGTATTTTTTGTTAAATTTTCAAAAATATACTATTCCAATATTTAGCGATATGTGGTATAATTATAATTAATAATGTGAATGTATTAATTTCATGTATTCAAGGAGAATTAATGATATATTTGGATAATGCAGCCACCGCCAAGCCCTGTCCCGAGGCGATCAAGGCGGCGGCGGAATGTATGGAGAATAATTTCGGCAACCCCTCCTCCCTTCACAGGCTGGGCATACAGTCGGAAAAAATAATAACAGCCGTGAAAAAGGAGCTTCTCCTGCGTTTAAATAAGGAGGGGGAAATATTTTTCACCTCCGGAGCTACCGAAAGCAACAACTTGGCGATCTTCGGCACGGTCAACGCCCTGAAAAGGCGGGGAAACCGCATAGTTACCACCGCCATAGAGCACCCCAGCGTGTCCGAGCCGCTGAAAAAGCTTGCCGAACAGGGCTTTGAGGTGGTCTCTCTTAAGCCCTGCGATCATCGGGATTTTGAACAGGCGATCATTGACAGCACAGACGATAACACAATACTGGTATGCTTTATGGCGGTAAACAACGAAACCGGCTTTATTATTGACAGCAAGCGGGTATACGAGGGCGTTAAGTCAAAAAATCCCAACGCCGCAGTACATTTGGACGGTGTTCAAGGTTTCTGCAAGCTGCCGCTGTACGGCGATACCATCAGCCTTTCCGCTCATAAAATACATGGGATCAAGGGCGTGGGTGCGCTTTACAAAAGCAAAAAAACAAGATTGCTGCCTATCGCCTACGGCGGGGGACAGCAGCAGGGGCTGCGGTCGGGCACCGAGCCGGTGGAGCTTATTGCGGGCTTCGGTGCGGCAGTAAAGGCTTATCTCGAAAATTGTACAGTGTTCAACGAGCTGAACCGAAAGCTGACAAATATAGTAAAGAGCCTTCCCCGGGTGGAGCTGAACAGCTTCAACGCCGTAGAAAACATTGTGAATTTTTCGGCGGAGGGGATCAGAAGCGAGATCATGCTCCACTTTTTGGAGGAAAAGGAGATCTACGTTTCCAGCGGCTCAGCCTGCTCCAAAGGAAAGGTAAGCCCCGTTTTGGCGGCGCTGGGGATCAACGGCAAAAGAGCCGACAGCGCAATACGGGTAAGCTTTTGCCCGCAAAACTCCCTCGGCGAGCTGGATCTGCTGGCGGAGGCTTTGGAGGAAGGCATAAAGCGCTTCAGGCGTTAAGAAATAGACATCCTCGGAAACCGGAGAAGTGCTGTATGACGCAGCAATTTTGCCGTAAGGCGAAGTCCGATTTCTGCAGGAATACTGTATGTATTTCAAGGAAAACGGACAAAGCCTTGCGGCAAAAGGGCAAGTCAGACGGCGCTTCGTAGGTTTCCGAGGATGTCTGGTAAGGACGGAACAATATGGAAGTTATAATGGCAAAATACGGAGAAATTGCTTTAAAGGGATTAAACCGCAGCAATTTTGAAAATCTTCTTATAAGAAATATCAAACGCAGGCTGAAAAACGCAGGCGAATTTAACGTCACAAGGCGGCAGTCCACTATTTACATCGAGCCGCTGAACGACGGCGCCGATTTGGAGCTGGCGGTAAAAAAGGTCTGCAACGTGTTCGGCATCGCAGCGGTGCAAAGATCGGGGGTTTTCCCCAAGGACATGAACGAGATCATAAGACAGGGCATTCCCTATTTGAAAAACGCCTTAAGTGCGGCGAAAAGCTTTAAGGTGGAGGCAAAGCGCTCCGACAAAAGCTTTCCCTTTACCAGCCCGCAAATTCAGCAGGAGCTTGGCGGCGCACTTTCCGACGCCTATCCTCACCTTGTGACCGACGTTCACCGACCCGACGTTACCGTAATGGTGGAGATCAGAGATAAGGGCGCTTACGTCAATGCGGAAAAGCTGCAAGCCGTAGGCGGTATGCCCGTGGGAAGCAACGGAGAGGCAATGCTTCTGCTGTCGGGAGGGATAGACAGCCCCGTAGCGGCCTTTATGATGGCGAAAAGAGGGCTCAGGGTAGATGCGATTCATTTCCAAAGCCCGCCCTACACCTCGGAGAGAGCTTTAATGAAGGTTGAGACCCTTTGCGAAAAGCTCACCGAGTATTGCGGAGACATAAGATTTTACTGCGTACCCTTTACGGAAATTCAAGAGGCATTGAGGGACAACTGCAACGGCGACTATTTCACCGTTATTATGCGCAGACTTATGCTCAGGATCACCAACGAGATATGCAGGCAAAAGCACTGCGGCGCAATAATAACAGGCGAAAGCGTGGGACAGGTGGCAAGTCAGACCCTTGCTGCCATCGCCTGCACCGACAGGGCGGCGGATTTTCCCGTGCTCAGACCCTTGGTGGGTATGGACAAAAAAGAAATTGTGGAAATTGCACGAAAAATCGACACCTTTGAAACTTCCATACTGCCTTACGAGGACTGCTGTACTGTATTCACCCCCAAGCACCCCAAAACCAAGCCTCTTTTAAAGGACGTGGAGGCGGAGGAGGCAAAATTTGACTTCGAGCCGCTGATCGAAAAGGCAATCTCGGGAATTACGGTCAAGGATTTTAAAATAGGGTAAACGGCGCTCCCCTTGGCGGAGCTTTGTCAAAAAGGAAATTTTTAACTTATGAAAAATAATATTGACAAACAGGCAGAAAATGTAGTACAATTGTTATTAAGATTAAATAAAAAAACCGCTGCGGCGGAAAGCTGCACGGGAGGTCTGATAAGCGCTGCCATAACCTCGGTCGGCGGCTCCTCGGGGGTCTTTGACATGGGTATATGCAGCTACGCCAACATTATAAAGCAGGAAAAGTTAGGCGTTCCCGCAGAAGCGCTGGAAAAATACGGCGCAGTATCCATGCAGGTGGCTATGGCTATGGCGGAGGGCGTAATGCTTGCGGCAAACAGCGATTTTGCCGTTTCCACCACAGGAATTGCCGGTCCTTCCGGCGGCACTGCGGAAAAGCCCGTCGGCACGGTGTGGATCGGCGTTTGCAGCAGAAATAAGCCCCCTAAGGCGGAAAAATTTTTATTTAAGACCGAGGGCTGCCCCGAGGAGCTCTCCGAAAGGGAGTTTATAAGGCGGCAGGCTGTTTTAAAGGCGCTGATAATTCTTGAAAATGAAATAAAAGAGGAAATGTGAAAGAGAATAGAATAAGAAAATAAATCGTGTGTGTGCAGCCTTGGCTGCATAAAAAGAAGGGTGATAAAATGACAAACTATACCGCAAGACCGCCCCTTATCATGGCGAAGGGGAAGCAGAAAAACGCCTTTATGCGCGGACTTGTTTCGGTCGTCCCCGTAAAAGGCGATTCCGGGGCGGAAATAATACGCAAAATCGTGTTTATAGTGGCGGTGATCGCCTTTATAATCACAGGCGGCACTTTGATAAGCGACATTTATTCCCAAGCAAAGGAAAAATACGTCGTAAACAAGCAGATCGAGGAAATAAAGGCAGGCAGCAGCGGGGGAAATTTAAATCTTGCCCCCGAGGTTATCCAACAGATCAAGCAGGAAAAGCCCTATATCCGAGAGGATCTGATGCAGCTCTACGATGTGAACAACGATTTTGTGGGCTGGTTCAACCTCGGCGGAGACGCCAACGTTATCAATTACCCAGTGGTTCAGACCGATAACAACGACTATTACTTAGTAACCAACTTTTTCGGCGAGCCCGCCAAAACGGGCACGATCTACGTGGACTGCCGCAGCGCCTTTAACAGCGACGGCACGTCGCCGAATTTTATGGTTCTGTACGGCCACAACACCTCCTCCTCCGAGGCTTTTTCAAAGCTTACCCGTTATTACTACGAAAAGGACAATCCCGACGAAAGCGCCAACAAGCTGTTAAGCTTTTACCAAAAATATCCCACAATAAAATTTGAGACGCTGAAGGAGGACAGCACCTACAAGGTTTTCGCCTGCGGTCTCTACAATACCGAGGAGCAGTACGGCGAGGTATATAACTACATCAGAAGAGGCGCCGCCTTTACCGATAAGGACGATTTCAACAGCTATGTGTTGGATATAATGGACAGAAGCGTTCTGTTTACCGACGTGGATCTGACCTACGGCGACGAGATAATCTGTATGTCCACCTGTTATTTCCCCTTCGGAATGTCTTACGAAAACGTGCGCTGCGCTATTTTTGCAAGAAAGGTGCGGGAGGGGGAAAGCCCCGAGGTAGACGTTTCCAAGGCTGTCCGAAACGAGTATTGGATAGGCTGGCAGCAGGCGGTGGACAGAAAAATATGCAGTCCCTACGCCGCAAGGAAATGGGACACAAGCAAGCTGCTTAGCTACGAGGGCTGACGGCGAACGGATCACGGCTGAAATTTTGGAAATTCCAAATATTAAAATAAATATTTGACGAGAAAGGAAGCTTAAGTTATGTCAAACAAAAAAAGCGGCGGCTTTGCCCAAATGTTCATACCCAGCGGCAAGGATAACGCAGGTACTCTGGTAAGAAAGATTTTGGTAATAGTCTGCCTTATTACCGCAATCGTTTGTGCGATCATGATCATCTCCGAAAAGGCGCAGGATCATCACACCGAGGTAATCAACAACGAGCTGAAGGAAATAGCCAACAACAGCGCCACCGGCAGCTTTTCCGCCTCCAAGGAGGTAGTTGAGCAGATCAAGGAGGAAACTCCCGAGATCCCCGACAAGCTGGTGGATCTTGTTGCCAAAAACCCCGACTGTATCGGCTGGATCAAGGGCGGTCACGCAATAGACTATCCCGTTATGATGAACGAGGAGGTGACCGACTACTACCTGTTCCGCGACTTTGACGGAAACGATACCAAGGACGGCTCTATCTTCGCAGACAACCATGTGCTGCCCTTCGAGAATGCGAACAATTTGGTGCTTTACGGTCACAATATGGCGTCCGGCGCAATGTTCGCCTCCCTTACATATTGGTACCCCTATTCTTCACACGGCGGCACCAATTTCCAGGATTTCTACGAATACTATAAGGAATATCCCACGTTGGACTTCCAGACCGTAAACGGCGGGGAATCCACCTATAAGATCTTTGCGGGCATTTTCATCAATACCGAGACAAAGGACGGCTATCCTTATCCCTACTACCGCAAAAGAAGATTTACCAACGAGCAGGAGTTTATGGACTTTGTAGGCAACGTTATGGACAGAAGCACCTTCTACACCGACGTTGATCTGGAATACGGCGATGAGATAATCACCCTTTCCACCTGCTACTATTACCCTATCGGCAAGCAGGTAGACGCCCGTTTTGCCCTCTTTGCAAGACGCGTCCGGGACGGTGAAAGCCCCGAGGTGGATACGGAAAAGGTTATCGTCAACTCCTCTCCGCTCTTCTTCGACACCTATGCGAACACCATCAGCGGTCCTTGGAAGGGCCGTGATTGGGTAGTGGAAAACGTTATGGATTGGCCCTCAAAGGTCAAGAACTTTGAAAACTACAATATCGACAGCCTGGACGAATACGAGTCCGAAGGACCTATCGACGCAGACTGATACCGTTTGTTGAAAAATACACATTCCGCACTGTTGACATTTTACGGATCATTCTCAATAGTGCGGTAATGTTGTTTAATTTGAGCAATGAAAAATTTTAAAAAAAATCTTGTACTTGTAATAACGTCGCTGTGCCTGATCCTTTCGGGCTGCGCTCATGGGGAAGATGCTCCTGTTGACCGCCCGACGGAAAACACTCCCGTCGTTGTGCCGGAAGAAAACACGTCTGAAAAGACGGCAGCCGTATCGGAAAAGACCGATGCTTCCCGACAGGAGACGGCTTCGGATACGGCTTCAGAGACGGTTTCGCAAACATTTTCCGAAACAGCTGACGAAACGGTCTCGGAAAAAGCGGAAGTGACTGCCGCCCCGGTGTCCCAAACAGCGGCAGAGAGCCAAAAGCCCCAAACAACGGCGGCGGAAACGGCTGCCGCTGTCCAAACCGAAAAGGCTCCCGCACCCTCAGACGGCATTTGGGACGTCATAAGCAATATGAGCCTTGAAGAAAAGGTGGGGCAGATAATTTTGGTGCGATATTCGGCCGAAACAGCCGCAAAGGCTTCACAGTACCACTTTGGCGGCTACACCCTTTACGCTGCGGACTTTGCCGACGAGACCCCCGAGAGCATACAGGCAAAGCTGGCAAAAATCAAATCAAATTCCGTAATTCCGCCCTTTTTTGCCGCTGACGAGGAAGGCGGGCAGGTGATCAGAATAAGCAAATACGCCGCCTTTTCCGACGCACCGCTGCCCGCCATAGGCAGCAGCGCCGCAAAAAGCGACATCAAGGGCTTTGCCGAAAAAATGGCGCAGATCCTGAAAAAGGGCGGCGTCAATTTGAACCTTGCCCCCGTTGCGGACGTGGCGGAAAGCGAAGAGGATTATATTTACGGCAGAACCTGCATGGCGGATTACGACGAGACGGGCGAGATCATAGGCGCACTGGTAACGGAGCTTAACAGCCGAAACGTTGTCAGCTGTCTAAAGCACTTCCCCGGCTACGGCTCAAACGTAGATACTCATACCGGGATAGCAGTGGATAACAGGACGGCGGAAAGCTTTGAGAGCAAGGACTTTATTCCCTTTAAGGCAGGTATACGGGCGAATGTGCCGATGATAATGGTAAACCACAACATTGTTACCGCCTACAACGATAAGGTGCCCGCCAGCCTTGCCCCCGAGGTGCATAGCACCCTCAGAGCTTTAGGCTTCAACGGGGTGATAGTTACCGACGACTTGGGCATGGGCGCAATTTTACAGTACAGCGACAGCCCGTATGCAGACGCTGTTTTAGCGGGGAACGACCTGTTGTGCACCAGCGACGGCGAGGCGTGCTACAAGGCGGTGTATGATGCGGCAAAAAGCGGCGTGATCTCCGAAGAACGCCTTGACGAAAGCGTTTATCGCATTTTAAGCCTTAAAAAAAGATACGGAATTTTGAGTTAGCGGCTGCTTTAATACTAATTCCTGTTTAAAATATAGATTTTGCCTGTATTTTACAGTATAAGCAGATAAAGAAAGGACGCAAAATGCCTGAATTTGAACCTGTAAAGAAAAAATCAAAAACCGCAAAAAAGAAGCAGGGCTATTCCTTTGGCTCACTTTTCCCGAACAAAAAGGACTCTGCGGGAGAAAAGGTGCGGAAAATAGTTTTTTTGCTTGCCATATTGATTTTGATCGGAGCTACCTGTACCGTACTGTACTTCTATGTTTTCCGAAGCGACAGCATAGAGCAGGAGATGAAGGAGCTTCAGGGCATGAAGGGCGAAAGCAACGGAAAGGTGATCTCTATCAACATCAAGGATTCCGAAAACCATACAGGTACGGGGGATCAGCCTCAAAAGACGGTGGAGATACTGGAGGAGTACGCCGATCTGTATGCGGCTCAGCCCAACGGCAATATGGTGGGCTATGTGGAGATATACCCTTGGATACAATCTCCCGTGGTTCAGGCGGAGGACAACGACTATTACCTGAAGCACAATTTTTACGATCAGCCTACGGAAAACGGCACGGTCTTTGCGGATTACGAGGTGCCGATTACCGCCGATTCCACACCCAACAACACAATAATTTACGGTCATAATCTTATAACCCGAAATATGTTTGAGCCTCTCTCCCTCTACAGAAAAAACGGCATCGACTTTTTAAAGGACAATTACATCATAAATTACGATACGATATACGAGAAAAACCAGTATTTTATTTTTTCGGTTATGCTGGTAAACACCGACCCGTCAAGGGGAGAGGTTTTCGATTATCAGAACGACGTTACCTTTAATTCCAAGCATGAGTTTAACGATTTTGCAGCGGAATGTCTTGACAGAAGCTATTATTATACGGGAATAGACCTTCAGTACGGCGACGAGCTGCTGACCCTTTCCACCTGCGACTTCGGTTACTTTGAAAAGGATATGCGGCTTGTGGTGGTGGCGCGAAGGATAAGAGACGACGAAAGCCCCGTTTTAGACCCCGAGACCTTTATAGATAACAGAGGACAGCTGCCCGACGGCACGTTTAAGCGCAGAATGTTCGACGCCTTCTATAAAATGAACGGCAGCTCGGGCTGGGGCGGAAGACAGTGGGACACAAGCTGGATAAAGGATTATGAGGAATAATCACATCAAATTTTTCGGAAAGGAGCCGCTATGGGAAAATCCGCAATGGTGAAGATCACCGTTATACTGGTTATTGCCGCAATGTACTCCTTTCTTTTCGGAGTAGTTCAAAAAGTCCAAAGCGCCGAGATACCCACCGTGCCCGAGGAAACCGCAGAGGAAACGGTTTTTACCGAGGAAACCGCAGAGACGACGGAAAAAATAAGCTTTCCCGACTATGAGGATCTGGACGTTGACAATCTGCCCAAGCCCTTTGAATTAAACGGCGCAATCACCTTTGCCTTGGGAGATTACGAGGTCACAAGACCGGTGGAGACCAAGCCCGAGGAGCCGGTAACCACTACGACCACCGCCGCCGAGACGGAGGCAGCGGACGAACCCGAGGAAACCACCACCGCAACCGCAGCGACCACCGCTTCCGAGCCCGAGCCCAGCGGCTTTACCTTAACGGTGCAGTATTCGGGCAGCGGCGGCAGGGTCACCGAGGACGGCGCAGATATTCTGGCAAGAGTGGTTATGGGCGAAATAGGCAGCAGCTTTAACGAGGAAGCGATAAAAGCGCAGACTGTCGCCTCCTACACCTACATAAAGTATTACAACGACAACGGCGAAGCCCCCAACGTAGCGGTAAAGGAAGCCGACGACAAGGTGAAAAGGTGCGTCAGCGAGGTTTTGGGACAGGGGATCTACTACAACGGCGATTTGATCCAGGCGGTATACGGCGCCTCCTCGGCGGGCTATACAGCCTCCGCCCAAACCGTGTGGGGAGTGGATTACCCTTATCTTCAAAGCAAAAAATGCGAGCTCGATGAAATGTACGACCCCAACTACGGCGCAAAAAGCAGCTTTACCGCCGCCGAGATCAAGGATACGGTAAAAGCCGCCGCAGGAATCGAGCTTAGCGGCGATCCCGGAAACTGGTTCACCATTAAGAATTATGTGGATAACGTCTATGTGGGAGATATAACCATCGGCGGCAGAGAAAGCTTTACCGACAGCGACGGCGACACGGTAAAAATCACGGGCAAGGTAATGCGGGAGCGTATCATGAAAAACAGCCTCCGTTCCGCCTGCTTCGATATTTCCTACAGCGCCGATACGGAACGCTTCACCTTCACCACCTACGGCTACGGTCACGGAGTGGGTCTGAGCCAGTACGGAGCAAACGCCCTTGCCAATCAGTGGGGATATGATTATCGTCAGATCTTGCAGTTTTATTATCCGGGAACCGATATATGGTGATTATATGAAGAATGCCGCCCCTTAAATGGGCGGCATTCACAGTCTGTCGAAAAAGTCCAATGTGGCGGCAAATATGAACTTGTACAGCGGGCGGATCAAGACTTAAGACATGATCAGCTCATACTCGCGGCTTCCGAAGCCGAGCTGGGCGGCGGCTTCTATGGTATGCGCTCCGTTTCTTGATTCCACCCGCTCCACGAAGTGATTGCGTCCCTTATCCTGCGAGGCGTAAACAAGATCGAGACATGCCTGATCTATGGCGATAGGGTCAAGAGAAACCAAAATGCCAATATCGTCCATGCAGGGATCCTCCGCCACTGCACAGCAGTCGCAGTCCACCGACAGATTTTTCATAACATTGACGTAAACCAAATTG
>JAMPBF010000075.1 GCA_023666805.1 Bacillota bacterium | reverse complement strand
CGTGCCGCAGGCGACCACAACAGCGGAGATTATGGTGATAACATAGCTTGTTGTGGCAGGGTCAAAGTACGCAAAGCAGCTTTGCGCAAGCATTGCCGATGCAGCGGCAAGATAAAGCGAAAATCTTAAAAACCTTTTTGCTTTCATTTTGTATCTCCTTTGCAACTATAGCGGACGTTAAATATTTGGCTTTTTCACAAGCGGCAAGCTGTTCCAACGTCAAATTATTTTTTGACGCCGATTATAAAATTATACCATAATTTATTACCGCTGTCAACTTTTGCCGCCGAAAATAAAGTAATACGGTCTGTCCTCTCGGAATAAAATGTACAAATCGTCATCGGCGTAAATTTATACTGTTTTCTCTCTAAAAGATAGACGAAGTCTATATTTTAAACAGAAATTAGTATTATACCGATTTTTGACCGTCGGCAAAAAATGTCTGTACTTCGGTCGAAAATCAGTATCAACGGTTAAGCAGGAGAGATAAGATGAGGAAAAAATCGCAGTTTATCAAAAACACCGCAATTTTGTTTGCGGCAATGTTTATCACCAAAATAATAGGCGCTTTTTTGAAAATTCCCCTGACAAATTTGATCGGCGGCAAGGGAATGGGTTATTTTTCCGCAGCCTACAGCTTTTTTACCCCCGTGTATACGGTATTGGCGGCAGGGCTTCCCACAATTGTTACCAAGCTTACCGCTCAGTGTATAGCCTGTAAAAAATATCGGGAGGCGCACAGCGTAAAAGCCTCCGCCATAGCTCTTTCCGTTGCGGGCGGTATAGCGGGAACAGCTTTCATGTTTGCGTTGGCGGTGCCCTTTGTCAATTATGCCGCCGCCTCCCCGGAAAGCCTGTATTCGGTGTATGCCATTGCGCCCTCGATCCTGTTTTGCTGTATGGCGTCGGCTTACAGAGGCTATTACGAGGGACTGTACAATATGCTTCCCACCGCCGTTTCGCAGGTTTTGGAATCGGTGGTCAAGGCGATAATGGGGCTCGGTCTTTCACAGCTTGTGCTTTCTCTCGGTGAGAAGGGGATCCTTCCGCAGGAGCAGGTATTGCCTTACGCCGCCGCTGCCGCCGTTCTCGGCGTTACCTTGGGGGAATTTTGCGGGACCTTGTTTTTGGTGATCAGGAGCAGGCTGAAAAAGGATCTTATCACAGATGAGATGCTTAAGACCGCCCCGCCGCCTCAAAGCGGAAGAAAAATCGCCAAGGAGATTTTTCTGCAGTCCCTGCCCATTTCCATAGGCGCTCTTATAATCAACTTAGGCTCCTTTATAGATCTGCTGACCATTTCCGGCGGCATACAGGAGAGCCTTGCAAACAGCTACGGCTATTTTCTGTCAAATTATCCCGAGGCTTTAAAGGAAGCGGGGGCGGGATCCTTCGGCAGCTTTGTCTACGGAAGCTATACGGGAATAGTATTGTCGGTATTTATGCTAATATCCTCCCTGACCGCACTGATAGGCAAAAGCTCCCTGCCTGCGATAGCGGCGGAGTACGAATGCGGCAGCAGGGAGGAGGTAAAGCGCAGCATAAGTGTTTTGCTGAGCGGGATCTTTGTTGTGGGGCTTCCCTTGTGCCTGTCGCTGGGAGCGTTGTCCGAGCCTGTTTTAAAGCTTTTATATCCCGTGTGCGGGGCGGAGGTGAGCGTAAGCGCCGTTCCCTTGTCGGTGCTTTGCTTCGGCGGGATCACCGTTGCGGTGTGCGGCGGGCTTTTTTCCGTTTTTCAGGCGATAGGGCGTTCGGATCTGCCGATAAAGCTTATGATGCCGGGATCGGGGCTGAAGCTGATACTGAACTTTATTTTCCTGCGCATACCTCAAATTTCCCTTTTCGGAGCGGCGCTGTCAACGGTTATCTCCCACCTGCTTGTTATGATCATGGGGCTTGTCCTTTTGGACAAAGCCGCAGGCATTAAGATCAATATTTTCCCGCTGTTTGTCAAGCCCCTTGCCGCTTCGTCTGCCTGCTGCCTTTTCGGGGTCGTTTGCTATTATCTTCTGTTTGACGGCTTTAATTCCGTTATCAGAATGATATTGACCGCTTTGGGCGGGGCGTTGGTTTACGCAGTATTAATGCTGCTGCTTGACCGAAGGATACTGTTTTCCGTCATGAGATACAAAAAAACGTGATTTTTTCGACAGTCTTAGGGGGAAACTCTGATGGTTTCCCCCCTAAGACCCCTTTTATTCCGAAATTTATAAGCGTTGGTTTTTTCGGCAGTCTGAGCCGTCCAATCGTTATTGGCGGCTTTTTTTGTTTTAAGTCTTGAACTTGACAAGAAAGTGTGCTATAATTAATTGTTAAAATAGAAGAATTATGCCTATTGCTGTTTTTAAATCAAATAGGCACAACAAACGGTGAACGGGTAAAAAATGAGAATAATAGGGATCGATCCGGGCTATGCCATTGTGGGCTTCGGAATAATAGAATACGATAACGGCAGGTTTAAAACCGTAGATTACGGAGCGGTGACCACTCGGTCGGGAACTGATTTTAACCGCAGGCTTGAAATAATTTATGCCGATATTTGTCAGATTTTAGACGCCTACAAGCCCGAAAGCCTTGCCATAGAAAAGCTTTACTTTCAAAACAACCAAAAAACCGCCATAGACGTGGCTGAGGCAAGAGGAGTAATTTTATTGGCGGCGATCCAAAGGAATATCCTTATACGGGAATACACCCCCTTAGAGGTGAAAAAATCCATAACGGGCTACGGACAAGCTGTCAAAAAGCAGGTTCAGGAGATGACAAAGCGCATATTGCACCTGCCGGCGATCCCCAAGCCCGACGATACGGCGGACGCATTGGCAATTGCTATCTGTCACGCTCATACGGACAATTCACTTTTGGCGGGCTACGGCAAAAGCGAGTTCAATTAATTCGGTAATTCGGAGAAACGGAGAAGTATATGATCTACAGTGTTAAAGGCGAGGTTACTCACATTGCGCAAAACTTAGTGGTGGTGGAATGCGGCGGAGTGGGCTATGCCTGCCGCACCACCTCGTCAGCCGTTGCAAAGGCGGAAATGGGACAGGTGCTTAAGCTTTACACCTACTTGAATATAAGAGAGGACGCAGCCGAGCTTTACGGCTTTGCGGACGAAAGCGAGTTAAACTGCTTTAAAATGCTTATCTCCGTATCGGGGGTAGGCTGTAAGGTGGCGGTTTCCATTCTGTCGAACATAAGCCCGCAGGAATTTGCCTTGGCGGTTGTCAACGATGACAGCAAAAAAATCACCAAGGTGCCCGGTATTGGACCCAAGCTTGCCTCCAGGATCGTGCTGGAGCTTAAGGACAAGCTTAAAAAGGACAATTCGTTTACGGATACGGAAATGCCCAAGATAAATCTGTCCGCAGCGGGCAGCAACGCTTTTTCCGAAGCGCTGACCGCCTTAATGGTGTTGGGCTTCACCAACGGACAGGCGCAGTCGGCTTTAGAGGGTCTTTCTCCCGACCTGACGGTGCAGGAGCTGATCAAGGAAGGCTTAAAGCGTCTTTCCGGCAGATAAAAACACGAATAAAACCGTATTTTCACGAATAAATTGAAAGGAGCGGCAAAATGGCGATAGAAATGGGCAGCTTCCAAGGCGGCGGGGAAGACGATGTTCAATACGGACGTATTATGGAAACCTCCGTCACTCCCGAGGATATGGATGCGGAGTTCAGCCTGCGCCCGAAGACCCTCTCCGAGTATATCGGTCAGGAAAAGGTCAAGGAAAATCTTAAAATTTACATAGAAGCGGCAAAAAAGAGAGGCGAGCCCTTAGACCACGTTCTCCTTTACGGCCCTCCCGGCCTTGGCAAAACCACTCTGTCGGGTATCATTGCCAACGAGCTTGGCGTTCAGATAAAAATCACCTCGGGACCTGCCATAGAAAAGCCCGGAAGCCTTGCCTCCATACTGACCACCCTGAAGGACGGGGACGTGCTTTTCATAGACGAGATCCACCGCCTTTCAAGACAGGTGGAGGAGGTGCTTTATCCCGCCATGGAGGACTATGCCTTGGATATTATGATAGGCAAGGGTCCCGACGCTCAGTCTATACGTATAGACCTGCCGAAATTTACGCTGATAGGGGCGACCACCCGCGCAGGACAGCTTACGGGACCTCTCAGAGACCGTTTCGGCGTGGTGGAAAGACTGGAGCTGTACACACATCAGCAGCTGTGCGAGATCATAATGCGCTCCGCAGTGATCTTGGGAATACCTACCGTCAAGGACGGCGCTTTCGAGCTTGCCCGCCGTTCAAGAGGCACTCCCCGTATCGCCAACAGACTTTTAAAGCGGGCAAGAGATTTCGCCGAGGTACGGGGAGAGGGCAAGATCACGCAGGAGCTGGCAAATTACGCCTTAAACTGCTTGGAAATAGACGATCTGGGCTTAGACGGCTTGGACAGACGCTTGCTTAAAATGATAATACAGGGCTACAACGGCGGTCCGGTAGGGCTGGAAACCTTGGCGAGCGCTTTAGGGGAGGAATCGGTGACCTTGGAGGACGTATGCGAGCCGTATTTAATGCAGCTTGGCTTTATTGCAAGAACTCCGAGGGGCAGAACTGCGACCCCGCTTGCTTATAAGCATTTGGAAATAGATTATAACGGACAGCAAACCTTATTTTAAGAAAAACAGAAGCAAAAGAGGAGAAACAATGGGCAGATTATTCGGAACAGACGGCGCAAGAGGCGTGGCGGTAACCGAGCTTACCTGTGAAACCGCAATGCAGATCGGCAGAGCAGCCGCACAAGTGCTCACAAAGCACAAAAATCATGAGGGAAAGGCAAAAATTTTAATAGGCAAGGACACGAGAATTTCCTCCGACGTGCTGGAGGCGGCTTTGATCGCAGGAATTACCTCGGTGGGAGTTGATGTGCAGCTTTTGGGCGTAGTGCCTACCCCCGCCGTAGCATATCTCGTCACACTGCATAACGCAGATGCAGGGGTCATGATCTCTGCCTCTCACAATTCCGTGGAGTACAACGGTATCAAGCTGTTTTCGGGCACGGGCTTTAAGCTTCCCGACAGTGTGGAGGAGGAGATAGAGGCGCTGATATTGGACGCTCCCGGGGAAATTCAGCTGAAAAACGGCTGTGAAATAGGCAGAGTAAGCGTAATGTCGGAGGCAGCGGAGGAGTATATAGCCCATCTCGAAAGCACCGCCGACTGCTGCTTCGATTCCCTAAAGGTAGCCATAGACTGCGCCAACGGCAGCGCCTCGGTCACTGCGGAAAAGCTTTTTACAAGGCTTGGGGCAAAATGCCTTATGCTCAGCGATAAGCCCGACGGCTGCAACATCAACGAAAACTGCGGCTCTACCCACCTTGAGGATTTACAAAGGTTTGTGGCGGACAATAACTGTGATTTGGGCGTGGCGTTTGACGGCGACGCAGACAGATGCCTTGCGGTAGACGACAGCGGCAGCGTTGTTGACGGCGATCGGCTCATAGCCGTAATCGCCGATTATATGAAGGAAAAGGAAACTCTGAAAAAGGACACTGCGGTGGTCACCGTTATGAGCAATTTAGGCTTTCATACATACATGAAGGAAAAGGGAATAAAAACCGTCTGCACGGCGGTAGGCGACAGATACGTGCTTGAAGAAATGCTGAAAAACGGTTATAATATAGGCGGCGAGCAGTCGGGGCACATAATTTTCTTGGACTGCGCCACCACAGGCGACGGACAGCTTACCGCCGTTCAGCTTATGAATCTGCTGGTAATGCGCAAAAAAAGCCTTTACCGTCTCACAACGGCTATCCCCAATTTCCCGCAGGAGCTGGTAAACATTGTTATCACCGAGGATAAAAAAGGAATTTGGGACAAAAATCCCGCAATACTCAAGATAATAGACGAGGCAAAATCCGCTCTCGGCGATAAGGGCAGGGTCTTGGTAAGAGAAAGCGGCACAGAGCCCCTTGTAAGAGTAATGATAGAGGGAGAGAACGCAGAAGCCGTTGAATATTGGATAGGTGAGATCTGCGGTGTCGTTGAAAAGGAGCTTTGCCCCTGCGAAGCTTAAGGAGATAAGGAAGCGCAATGGCTAAGATAGAGTGCGAGCTTTACGGTGACTTTGATGAAATCCTCGAACAGCTTAACAATGCCGTTTTAGAGGGAAGCGTAAGTGCAACCTTAGAGGAATTTTCGGATTTTGTCACTCCTGATATGCAGTGTGCGGTACGTGCCTACGAAAGATACAGCTGGACCGGAAGCAGCAGAGTAAGCCTGAATATTACTCTGATACAATCAAGCGGGAGGATTTTCCTTTCCGCCGTTTCCACAGGCGGCTGTCAGGCAGTATTTTATAAAGTGAACACTATCGGAGAAGAAAATTTTTTAAGCACCGTAGAATGGGTCGCAGATATGTACAGCAGCGATGATGTGTAAAGGACCGAAAAATGAGAATTGCCGATAACTGGCAGGATTACTGCCTTTTGGATACCTCGGGGGGGGAGCGGTTGGAGCGCTGGGGCAATGTGACCCTTATTCGCCCCGACCCCCAAATAATATGGGAATGTGTAAGTCCCGCCAAGGAGTGGAATAATCCTCACGCCCGCTATATACGCTCCTCTTCGGGAGGCGGTCACTGGGAGTATTCCAAAAGCCTTCCCGAAAGCTGGAATATAAAATATAAGGATCTAACCTTTACGGTAAAGCCCACGGGCTTTAAGCACACGGGGCTGTTTCCCGAGCAGGCGGTAAATTGGGACTACTGCACGGATTTAATCAAAAGTGCAGGCAGACCGATAAAGGTTCTGAATTTATTCGCCTACACGGGAGGCGCTACCTTAGCCTGCGCCGCAGCGGGGGCAAGTGTGTGTCATCTGGACGCCGTAAAGGGCATGGTGGATTGGGGCAAGACCAACGCCAAGCTCAGCGGTCTTGCGGACAAGCCTATCCGCTGGATAACCGACGACGCAATGAAGTTTTTGGGCAGGGAAATAAAGCGGGGAAACAAATACGACGGAATAATCCTCGATCCTCCCAGCTACGGCAGGGGAACAAACGGCGAAATGTGGAAGCTGGAGGACTGCATACACGAGCTTATGCTAAGATGTACGGCGGTTTTGTCGGATAATCCCCTTTTTATACTGTTAAACAGCTACACAACGGGACTTTCCCCCTCGGTAATGGCATATCTGCTGAAAATGACGGTGGGAAAAAGCTATAAGATAGACGTTCGGGCGGAGGAAATAGGCCTTCCCGTCAAAAATACGGGACTTGCCATTCCCTGCGGCAATACGGCAATAGTCAGATTTTAAGATCGATACGGAGTTTTGAATGAATATAATAGAAGTTAAAAACCTATGCTTTGAGTATCCCATTACCGATGACGAAGGAAATGTTATCGGCGGGAACAAGGTACTTAAGAATATAAGTCTTGATATACCCCAAGGTCAGTTTTTGGCGGTGCTGGGACATAACGGCAGCGGTAAATCCACCCTTGCCAAGCATTTTAACGGCATGCTGGTGGGAAATTCGGGTAAGGTGTTTGTGGACGGCATTGACACCGCCGATGACGATAAAATATACGACGTTAGGCAAACGGTGGGAATGGTATTCCAAAATCCCGACAATCAGCTGGTGGCGACCATTGTGGAGGAGGACGTGGCCTTTGCCCCCGAAAACTTGGGCATACCTCCCGTAGAGATCAGAGAGCGGGTAGACGAGGCGCTGAATGCGGTGGATATGTACAAATACCGTCTTCATTCCGCACATCAGCTTTCCGGCGGTCAGAAGCAGCGGGTCGCCATTGCCGGGGTGATCGCCATGCGCCCTCGGTGCATCGTTCTGGACGAGCCTACGGCAATGCTGGATCCCAAGGGCAGAAAATCGGTAATGAGAACGATAAAAAAATTAAACGGTGAATTCGGTATTACCGTAGTCTTGATCACTCACTATATGGACGAGGCTGCACAGGCTGAAAGAGTGGTGGTAATGGACAAGGGAAAAATCATAATGGACGACGTTCCGAAAAAGATCTTCTCACAGGTGGACAGGCTCAATTCGGTGGGCTTGGACGTGCCGCAGGTGACGCAGCTGGCTTATGAGCTGCGAAAGGAGGGAATAGACGTTTCCCTTGAGGTTTTGACGGAGGAAGACATATTAAGAGAGCTGCAAAGGATCACAGAGAAAAAAGGAATCGGTAAATGAATGCGGTAGAAACAAAAAATTTGACCTACAAATACAGTATAGGAACGCCCTTTGAAACCACGGCCGTTGACGATGTGAGCATTACGGTGGAGCAGGGAGAATTTGTGGGCGTTATCGGCCACACAGGAAGCGGCAAATCCACCCTGATACAGCACCTAAACGGTCTTTTAAAGCAGACCTCAGGCGAAGTGCTGATAAACGGCAGGAATATTTGGAGCAAGGACGTCAACATAAAGGATATACGCTTTGAAGCGGGCTTGGTGTTTCAGTATTCGGAATATCAGCTTTTTGAGGAAACGGTATATAAGGATATAGCCTTCGGTCCCAAGAATATGGGACTTTCCGAGGAGGAGACCGACAAATGCGTTCGCAGCGCAGCAGAGCAAATGGGACTTTCCGAGGAGCTTTTGGAACGCTCTCCCTTCGATCTTTCCGGCGGGCAGAAAAGGCGGGTGGCACTGGCGGGAGTAATTGCCATGAACCCGAAGATACTTATATTGGACGAGCCCGCCGCAGGTCTTGACCCGGCAGGACGGGACAAGGTGCTGGAGGAGATCGCAGGTTATCATAAAAACTCCGGCGTTACCATACTGCTTGTCTCCCACTCTATGGAAGATATAGTAAAATATGCGAACAAGGTTCTTGTGATGAATAAGGGAAGGCTTTTCTGCTACGAGGACACCGACAAGGTTTTTTCCCGTTCAAAGGAGCTTAGAGAAATAGGCTTGGACATACCTCAGATAACAAAAATGTCCCATCTTTTAGCCCAAAACGGCATAGATATAGGCGAAGATGTTTACACGGTAGAAAGAGCAAAAGAAAGACTTCTGAAAATTATAAAAGGAAACAAAGATGCTTAAGGATATAACAATAGGACAGTATTTCCCGGGAAATTCCGTAATACACCGCATGGACAGCCGATTTAAAATAGTTCTCGATATTTTGTACGTGGTGATTTTGTTCGTGGCGGATAATTTCATATCTCTTGCCGTAGCGGGAATTTTCATACTAATGGCTTATGCGGTGTCGGAAATAAAGCCCGTTATGATGCTTAAAAGCTTAAAGCCGTTAATGCCGCTGATATTGTTTACCGCAATTTTAAACCTGTTTTTTGTTAGCGGCACGGGCGAGCCCTTGGTAAAATGGTGGGTGATCACCGTATACTGGGAGGGAATTTCCACCGCAATATTTATGATAGTGCGTATAGTTTGCCTTATTATCGGCATGTCGCTGCTTACCTACACCACCTCTCCCATCGTGCTTACGGACGCAATTGAAAGGCTTTTATCGCCCCTAAAAAGGATAAAGCTGCCCGTGCACGAGCTGGCGATGATAATGACCATAGCTTTAAGGTTTATCCCCACTCTCATTGAAGAAACCGACAAGATAATGTCGGCGCAAAAGGCGAGAGGGGCGGACTTGGATACCGGCGGACTTATGAAAAGAGCCAAGGCGCTGATACCTATTCTGATACCTCTTTTCGTATCGGCTTTTAAAAGGGCAAACGAGCTGGCTATGGCAATGGAGTGCCGCTGCTACCGAGGCGGAGACGGCAGAACAAAGCTGCGGCAGCTTAAGGCGAAACCCATGGATTATATGATCGCAATGCTGATGCTGACGGTATTGGGCTTTGTGATTTTGAACAATGTGGTGTTTTCATGAAAAATCTTAAATTTACGATCGCATATAACGGAGCAGCCTATAACGGCTACCAAAGCCAGCCCTGCGGCAATACCGTTCAGGACACTGTCGAAAGAGTGCTGGGCGGTCTTCTCAACCAAAGGACGGTCATAAACGGCTGCTCCAGAACCGACGCCGGGGTCCACGCAAAGGAATTTGTGTTCAATGTAAAATATGACGAAAAGCTGAGCGGCATAGATCCGAACGGCATTGTAAGGGGAATGAACGGGCTTTTGCCGAGGGATATTGCGGTTTTGTCCTGTGAAAGCGTTCCCGAGGGCTTTCATGCGCGTTTTGACGCAAGGGGAAAGGAGTATCTCTACCTTGTCGACACTTCAAAAATCAGAAATGTATTTACCGAGGGTCTTGCACTTCATTATCCACGCAGGATAGACACGGTCAAGCTAAAGAGGGCGGCGGAAACGATCGTAGGCGAGCATGATTTTTCCGCATTTTGCAGAGCCGAGGCAAAGGAGCATTTAAAATCCACCGTAAGAACGGTTTACGGCATAAAAATCGAAGAAAACGGAAATTTTACGGAATTTTACGTCAGCGGCAGCGGTTTTTTGCACAATATGGTGAGAATTATAGTAGGTACGCTGTTATATGTAAACGAGGACAAAAGGACCCTGTCGGACGTGGAAGCGGCAATAAAAACGGGCGACCGCAAAAAAGCGGGCATGACCCTGCCGCCTCACGGTCTTTATTTAAACAAGGTGTTTTATTGATTTTGCGCTAATATAGGTTTTCGATCAAGGTGCGGAAATTTTTGCCGCTTATTGAAAAACAGCGCTTTGGGTATAATTTGTAATTTGACCGAAGGGAGGATCAAATGGCTGAAAACGATAATTCAAGCAAAAAGGTTTCGGATTTAATGGCATATAAGAAAAAGCGAAAGCAAAAATCTCTTATAGTAAAGCTGATTGCGGTTTTGGCGATTTTTATATTGGCTATAGTGATCGCAGCGAATTTCAGCGCCATAGTTGAGCCGTTAAGAGGCATAGCCTCAAAAATCGAAACCAAAACCTCGGACGAGGTGGGCTTTCCCATAAAGCTTTCGGGAAGCGCATCTTACTCCTTTGACAGCTTCGGCGATAATTTTTCTCTGCTTACCGATACATATTTATACACCTACGGTATGAACGGAGGACAAAATTTTGCTTTCAGGCACGGATACTCAAATCCCATACAGTACACGAATACAAAGCGGGTGCTATTGTACGACAAGGACTATTACGGCTTTTCCCTTTACAATAAAACCAGACAGCTGTACAGCGAAAGGCTTGAGGATAAAATAGTTTTTGCCTCCCTGGGCGGGGACGACACGGCGGCGGTGGTCACCAATTCCGACAGATATTCAAATATTATATATATTTATGACGGGCGGGGCGAATGGAAGTATACCAGAAAATACATAGATGAGAATGTAATGAACGTACAGTTTTCCTCCGACGAAAGGTACATCTATGTATGCGTTATGGGCGTTGAAAACGGCGAGATCTACACTGCCGTTAATAAATATGACACCACCGCCGAAACCGACGCCGTTTGGACATATAAGCTCCAAAGATCCTCGATCCCCA
>JAMPBF010000074.1 GCA_023666805.1 Bacillota bacterium | reverse complement strand
AAGTCGGCTTTAAAATATAGACGAAGTCTATATTTTAAACAGGAATTAGTATTATCATCTATTCACAAGGCTGCTTGAATTTTTCGAGCCGCAAAAAATCGGCGAAACCCGCTTTGCAACAGGCATTGTACCTATTTATAAGGTCATGTACAAAAATGAAGCTTTTGCCCTGTATCAGTCCTACGTGGGAGAGCCTTCCTGCGCAGGGTTGTATGAAGATATTATGGCAATGGGCAGCAAGCGGCTTATCCTTTTGGGTAACTGTGGAGTGCTTGATAAAGGCATAGAGGACTGCGGCATTATTATCCCCACAAAAGCGATAAGAGATGAAGGTCTTAGCTATCACTATGCGCCTGCCTCTGATACAATTGAGATAAACACAAAATACCGTGAGCTTCTCAAAGAGGTTTTGAGGGAATTTAACTATCCTTACATTGAGGGAATCACCTGGACAACCGACGCCTGCTACAGAGAAACACGGGGTAAAGTAAATATGCGCAAAGATCAGGGCGCAATATGCGTTGAAATGGAGTGCGCAGGAATGCAGGCACTGTGTAATTTCCGAGAAACCGACTTTTTTCAATTCTTTTATGCGGGAGATAACCTTGACCACTCGGAATGGCAGCCGAGAAGTATTTCAGGGGAAACACGGCTTGACGACAAAAGCAAAATTGCCTTGTTGGCCTTTGAATTGGGACTAAAAATTAAAAAAACAATTAAATATTGATTTAATAATAGGAGTGCCTATTGCAGGACAGCAACGAATACGACAAAGCCGATTATAGAACTGTTCTCAAACAACAACCCCTCGCCAAGCGAAATCGGCGAGGGGTTATTCGTTCACCATATTTTCGGAATATGACTTTGCTATTGTTGAAATTCACAAAGATGCGAAACAACGAACTTTCGTTCTATGCGATATGTCAAATAAGTGATTTGTGCGTTATTTAAGTGCTGAGCCTTGACAAGGCATTTATGTTAAAATACAGGAAACATAGTTAAAAAGTATGTTTCGGGCTAAAAATGACGTTTCACGCAAAAAAACGTCATTTCACGCAAAGGTCTTGACTTTTTCAACAAAAAATTTTTATAATTTATAGTGTAAACCCATTAAAGCAAAGCGGAGTGTGAAAACACAATCAGCTGCGTGAGTTCGCCCCATTTTAGCGGACAATTGTGGTTTAATCGGCGTTTCTTTTACCATTTGCGCTCAAAAATCGACCAATTGTGCCAAGTGTATTGACATTATGAGCAAATAAGAGGAGGATATCGATGAAAACGGGTTTAAAAGGCTTATAGCGGCAGTATCGGCGTTTGCGGTTATGGCGGCGTCGGTCGTGTTTGATGTGCCGGAGAGGTTAGTTTCAGCGGCAATAGCGACTCACAATAACCACAAGGTATGTGTTAATTCCGTCTGCGGCGATACAAGCATAGCCGAGAGCAACGTTTGCGAACACGGCGAGGAAGCTTGGACAAGATGTGGTAACTTACAAACATTGACAAACGCCGCAACAAACGGCGGGTCGTATTATCTCGACGACGATATTACTCTTACAGACAGTATGACAATAAAATCCGGCATAACGCTGAATTTGTGTCTTAACGGGCATACAATAACAATGAGTTCAACAAGAACGCCGCTTTTTCAAGTTAAAGACGGCGGCACATTAAATCTCTGCGACTGCAAGGGCGGCGGTCAGCTTACGGGGGCAAAAGAAACCCAATATATAGGTGGTGCTGTCTATGCCAGGGGAATTTTTAATATGTACAGCGGGGCAATTACCGGCAACTCGGGAATGTACGGCGGTGTATGTGTACCCAGCGATAATAACGGCACGTTCAATATGTACGGCGGCACTATATCGGGGAATTACGCTTCCGACACTACAAAAGGTTCTGCCGTGAACTTTATGGGAGATAAGTTTGAGATGTACGGCGGCACTATAACGGAGAACAATACGGCGCACGCCATAGACGGAACCAGTCTTACAATATACGGCGGCGAGATAACAAACAACAACGGCACGGGCATTAGCAGCAGCGGAAATTTTGAAATGTACGGCGGTAAAATTTCCGGCAATAAGGGCGACAGTTACGGCGGCGTGTACATATTTAACCGAAATGCAACATTCAGTATGTACGGCGGAGAAATTTCCTGAAACTACGGAAAAATCTCCGGCGGCGTCGGTTTCGGCAGCACCGGTACTGTATTTAATATGTACGGCGGCAGCATTACGGGGAATTCGGTAGAAGGCAGTACCGGCGGCGGAATTTATTGCTTCTACAAAGTCAGTCTGACGCTGGACGGAAATGTGAATGTTTCCGGCAACACGGGTGCGGACGGCTACTACGAGAGTGATTTGTATATCGGCTCCAGCAGCGTGACTCTTACTATCGGCGAAAACTTCGACCTTAACTCCAAAGTCGGACTGCATACGTACAGCAATCCCAATTGCAACACAGTCAAAGCGATCGCGAAAAACGTTTCAAAAGACGTCAGCGGCTGCTTTTTCTATGATAACCATCACGACACATATTATCTGACATATGATGATAATACGCTGAACCTCAGAAAGTATCATTCACTCACGGCGACGGAAGAAAAGCCGGCAACGTGCACCGAGGACGGAAATATCGCATATTGGCAGTGTAGTTCCTGTAAAAAATATTTCAGCGACAGCGCAGCTGCGACCGAAACCACGCTTGATAAAACGGTCGCCGCCGCAGCGGGACACAGCTATTCCGACACTTGGAGCAAGGACATCTCGCAGCATTGGCAAACGTGTACAAAATGCGGTGCGGCGGGTACAAAGACGGCTCACACTTGGAACAGCGGTGAGGTAACGAAAGACGCAGCTTGCATTGCGACGGGCATTATGAAATACACCTGTACGACTTGCGGACAAACAAAGACAGCAAGCATCGCTGCGACGGGGCATAATCTCACGGCGACGGCAGCAAAAGCCGCAACCTGTACCGAGGACGGAAATATCGCGTATTGGTACTGCTCGAAATGCAATAGCTATTTCAGCAACAGCGCAGCCACGGTCTTAACCACGCTTGCCGCCACGAAAATCGCAGCATTGGGGCACAGCTACTCCACCGCTTGGAGCAAGGACGACACGCAGCACTGGCACAAATGCATACGCTGTGACGCCGTAAACGGTACGGCGGTTCACAGTTGGGGCAGCGGTGCGATAACAACAGCTGCGACTTGCACGACAAAAGGCGTAAGAACATACACCTGCACTTGTGGACAAACCAAAACGGAAGATATAGCGGCAATCGGTCACACGGAAGTGACGGACGCAGCTAAAACTCCGACTTGCACCGAAACGGGGTTGACGGCGGGTTCGCACTGCTCTGTTTGCAAGGCGGTCATAACGGCGCAGACGACAGTTGCCGCAACGGGTCACTCTTGGGACAGCGGTACGGTTACGAAAGAGCCAACCGAAGCCTCCGAGGGCGTAAAAACCTTTACTTGCGAGAATTGCAAAGAAACCAAAACAGAAACTATCCCGAAACTCGACCATGTTCATTCACTTACTCATCACGAAAAGGTCAATGCTGACTGCGTGAACACGGGAACGGTCGAATACTGGAGCTGCTCGTCGTGCGGCAAGAATTACGTTGATGAAGCCGCAACAGATCAGCTTGCCGATTTAACGATACCCGCAAAGGGTCACACCGAGGTAGCGGATGCGGCAGTCGCACCAACTTGTACGGTTGACGGCAAGACTGAGGGTTCGCACTGCTCCGTCTGCAAAACGGTTCTGACAGCACAAGAAAGCATTACCGCAAAGGGTCACACTTGGGATAACGGCGTTGTCACAAAAGCGCCGACCGCAAGCGCAGAGGGCGTGAAAACCTACACTTGCACGGTCTGCGGAGAGACCAAAACCGAAAAAATCCCCACAACGGGCGGCACGGGTACACCAAATACTCCGACAAATCCCGATACCCCCGACGATCCGAGCGATAACAAAAACGGCAATATCATAACCGAGGTCGAGCCGGGCGAGAACGTTCCGCCAACGGAATTGAAAACTCCGAAAGATGAGCTTATCGACGCAGTTCTCACCCCCGAAGAAAAGGTGCAGATTGAGGACGGCGTTGATATAAAGATAATCTTGAAGGTCGAGGACGGAACGGCTAAGGTTCCCGCCGAGGATAAGACGAACGTTGAGCAAGCGATCGGCGAGATGAACGATTATAAGCTGGGGCAGTATCTCGACGTTGAACTGCTGAAAATCATCGGCGGCACACAGGAAAATATACACGAAACAAACTCCGAAATAACGGTAACGTTTGAGATACCGGCGGCACTTCGCGGCAAGCAAAGCTATTCCGTGATCCGCATTCATAACGGTGAAACCACGGTGCTTACAGATGAAGATAGCGACGTGAACACCGTAACTATCAAAACGGATAAATTCTCGACCTACGCACTGGCATACAGCGAGACAGCGCCCGATGACGATAACCCCGCCGACGATACGCCCACAGTTCCGAACGGAAGTACGGACGATAATTCCGATACCACATCGGACGGCGGTGAGCCGACAAGCAGCGACACATCGGAAACCTCGTCGGACGACAGCGAGCCTACGGAAAGCGGCACGTCGGATACATCATCGGATAACAGTGAACCTGTGAATAACAGCACATCGGACAATACGTCAAGCGGCGAAAACTCCGACGATAACAGCGGAAATCCCGCAACGGGTATCGCAGTATCGTGCTTGCCTATGGCAATGGCGGTTATAGCCTTAACAATTGCGGCAACACGCAAAAAGAAATAATTTTACATAAATTCGCACCGCCCGTGAGCATTACGTTCACGGGCGGCTTTTCTGTGCCCGAAAATCAATCCCACGGCTTATGCTGCTCCTTGTATTCCTCCGTGCCGACCTTGACCGCATCTATTATTCGTCTGATGAGCAACTCTCTGTACACCGTTTAGGCTTTCTTAGGAGTGCTAAGAAATACCCTTAACGCTCCTATTTTTATTATGTCAGCCTAATATCAAATTCGATTATCCTGCCCTTATAAAGCTTGATCCAAACCTCGCCCTCATCATATTTATACACCATGAAATCGTCAAAATATGCGTCCGTTGTTTCGGAGGGAGTGCCTAAAGCCGTAATAATATCATCATCTGTAGATTTAAAGGACAGCCCGTGAAAATCCAGCTCGATTTCATCACTGTACCAGCCGTAGCGGTCATACAATGCCTTTTTCGTTGCCTCGTCGGGTATATTTTCGCCGCTTAAACCAAATCCCAAGCATAAGGAATACACCCGCACCGCATCGACGTTTTCCGCAATGGCTGCAAGATTAACAGTGCCTATTTTCTTATCACCATAGTACAAATTACTTGTGATAACATCATCAATAACTATCCACTTGGAAGGATCGTCAACGGAAAATTTCTCTCCCAAGTCCCCTACCCCGCAGGGTAAGTGAATACTCTCGCCAAAAAGTGTGATATTGCTTACGGCGGCGTCAAAATCCGACTTAAACGACTCCTCGCTTGAATATGCAAGCTCGGGGTAAACGCCCATGGTTATACCGCTTTTACTGCCGACTTCCTCCGCACTGTCCCAATGGTAGCTTCCTCTTTGGAAGTCCTCATAATCGGGATAGTTATCCGCACCTCCTGCACCTGCCATAAATACTATTCCCTTACATTCGCCGTTTACGATATAGGCTTTGATCCAAGCGTGTGAATAATCGTATTCATCTCTAATGGTATCGATCAGACGGAACATAAACTTCCCTCGGTTATCATCTGAGAAAAGCTCTTCATCTTCCACAGAAGAATAGCCGCCGTAGCTGACCCATACAGTAATGCTTTGCGGTCGGTCAAGCTTATTTATTCCGAATCCTTCCTGCTCCGCCGTTTTCAAATAATCGTTAAAGGTGGTATAAAGCTCCTTTGCGTTGCGGTAGGCGTAGGTTTGGGCATTTTCCTCTTTGTGAGTTTCCTCAACATCACCCATTTTTACAACCGGACAAGTACCCACAATAATGGTTTTATCGGAGTTTTTGTCTTTAACAAAGCCTGCTTCTCCTCCGCTCCACTTGTAGCTTTCGGGGAATTGTCCGCCGTAATCGTTGGGATCAAATATATCATAGTCGCCGTCAAGCTCACTGACGGATAGTCCGATATAAGCTGAACCTACGCAATTGCCGTTATTTATAAAAAAAGCGAAATTGGCATTTTTTATATCCTTGTAATAATCGGATTTGGCAAATTGCATACAGAGCTTTTCTTCTGCGGTTTCAATACTTGTTTCGTCGGTTTCGGCGGTAATGCCCTCAGCGCTTCCATGCCAATTTGTGTCACCGGTAGAATTAAAGCCGTACATATTGCTTTGACAGCTCCACTCTCCGTTTTCCGCCATTAAGATAATTTCACTGATCACTTTATTTTTTCCGTTATAGCCAAAACCGTTAAGCTTGGCGTATAAAAGAAATTCATTCATATCGTCTTTAGCCCTTGCGGCAATCTCGTTTGCTTTGTCCACCTCCGGATTTGTTACAGTGTCACCTTGCAATGCAGGATTTTGATCAAATCTTAAGTTCAAAAGCTTCGCACCGCCAAAAATCACCGCAAAAGCAACACAAGCAACGGCAGCAGCAGGAACAATACGCTTCCAAATGTGCGTTTTCGCAAAGCCGTTGAAAATCGGCATAACAGCCTCTTCCTCTGAGCAGCATTTCAAAAGGTATTCATTTATTAAGGTGTCGTCAATATCGTTGACTATACCTATAAATTCACTTTTAGTCATATGTCAAAGCCTCTTTTCTTCAAATATTCCTTCAGCTTCTTTTGTATTCTGCCTAAATATACGGAAACGCTGCTTTCGGACATTCCAAAACGGTTCCCGAGCTCCGACAGCTTGCAGCAGCCCCAGTACCTTCCGATAAAAATAAGCCGCTTCTTTTCGGGAAGCCTTTTTAAAAAATCATTTACCGCTTCAATTATTTCATGACGTTCGATTTCCGATTCCAAGGCGTTTTCGTCGGAAAGAAAATCCTCCAGCTCATCAAAGGAAAGAACCGCTTCCACACCGCTGCGCTTTTCTCGAGAAAGAAATTGAACCTTGTCCAAAGCAAGATTTTTTGTAATTTTAGCCAAGTAAGCACCTAAAGCATTAGGGTTATTGGGAGGAATGGAATTCCATGCACGCATTAGCGTATCATTAACACATTCTTCGGCGTCCTGATCATTATCCAAAATATTTACCGCAACAGTGCGGCAATATGCACCGTATTTTTTCGAAGCTGCTGTTAAAGCTTTTTCGCTGCGTGAAAAAAATAACTTTATTATTTCGTTATCTTCCATATGTTCACTTCCTTTCTCCTCTATAAATACAGACGGTTTATTTTTGAAAAACTCTACACTTTTTTAAAAAAATTACCCCGAATTATTTATAACTCGGGGCATTATTATGCAAGCATTTTATAAATACGGTTATTAAATAAAATCGCTTGATTTTATACTATTGTGAACATTATTTAGTTCCGAAAATTCTATCTCCGCCGTCTCCGATTCCCGGAACAATATACAGATCCTCGTTAAGACCCTCATCGAGCGCACCGCAATATATTGTAACATCGGGGTGAGCCGTTTGGATAGCCTTAACACCTTCCGGACAAGCAACAACAGTCATAAACTTAATAGACTGTGCTCCGCTTTCTTTTACCTTCTCAATGGCTTTTACAGCAGTAGCGCCCGTACCCAACATCAAATCCATAATTATGACGTCTCGCTGCTTAATGTCAAAGGGCAGCTTGCTGTAATAAACCTTTACGCTTCCGTCATTGTGCTCGTCATCGCGGCAAATTCCGATATGACCCACCTTTGCAGCGGGAACTAACGCAACCGCACCCTCAACCATACCTAAGCCCGCTCTTAAAATGGGAACAAAAGCAACCTTTCTGCCCGAAATGACCTTTGTTTTTGCGATAGCCACAGGCGTTTGAACCTCGACCTCCTTCAATGGCAAGTCACGGGTAGCCTCGTAGCTCATCAGCATGCCGATCTCGGATACAAGCTCGCGAAATTCCTTTGAACCGGTATTTTTATCCCGCAAAAGAGATACCTTGTGCTGCAAAAGGGGGTGATCTAAGATAATCAGCTTTTCCATATTACTTTTCCTCCAATTCTGTTATGAGCTTAACTCTCTCGGCATGTCTGCCGCCTTCAAATTCAGTGGTAAGAAACACGTTCAGAAGCTCCTTGGCAAGCCCCTGTGCTATTACTCTGCCTCCCATACAAAGCACATTTGCGTCATTGTGAAGTCTTGTGTACTTTGCGGAAAAATAATCGGAGCAGCAGGCGGCTCTTATTCCCTTCACCTTATTGGCCGCCATAGAGATCCCCACTCCTGTGCCGCAGAGAAGAACGCCCTTTTCCGCTTCGCCTGATACGATTTTTTTACACACCTGCTCGGCAATGATAGGATAATCCTTGTTCTCACCGCAGTCTACAAATTCATAATCGTTTTCCTTTAAAAAATCAATCAAGTGATTTTTAAGCTCCGTACCTGCACGGTCGCTGCCTAAAACTATCATTTTGTTTTTCCTCCTGAATTTATGCCTTGTTTATTTTTGCAAGCCGCTCTCTTTCAGCCTGCGGAAGTCTTAAATAATGGGGCAGCAGCTCCTTTGCGCTTACCGCTTGGTACTCCTTGGACGCTAAACATACGCTTTCAGCCTTTTGCAGCCGAAGCCCCAAAGGTGCAAGCTCTAATTGAACATTGTTCATTTGACTGCTTTCACACTCTTGTGCCTTGTTCAAAGCTCTGCTTGCAAGCTCGGCTCCGTCCCCAACGAGAATAATCCGCTCATTTTCATAAATATTAAGCTCTTTTTTTAGATCCTCCGAAAATATAGCTCTGTCCTCGGTTAAACGCTCAACACTTTTCCCCTTTATTCTGAAAAGGGCATTGTAAAACTGATTGCAGCGTGCGTCCATAACTGCGCATGCTATACAGTCTATCCCCAAAAGATTATAAGCTAAAGCGTGAAGTGTGGATACGCCTACACACGGAATATTTAATGCAAAGCCCAAGCCCTTCACTGTTGACACGCCTATTCTTACACCTGTAAAAGAACCGGGACCCGAAGTTATGGCAAGCTTTTCTACCTGTTTAATATTGATCTCGGCGCATTTCAGCATATTTTCCACCATCGGGAGCAGTGTTTGTGAATGAGTCTGTCTTGTATTTATAAAGCTGCCTGCTATTATCCTGCAATTGTCCTCGCCTATATCGCAGAGAGCGCAGGAACCTGCAATTGCAGATGAATCTAAACCTAAAATAAGCATGTTAAAGTCCTACTTAATTTTGTCGATAAAAATTTCCCGGCTTTCGTCGCCTGTCTTTTTTATTGAAACGGAATAAGCGTTTTCAAAGGAATCAGCTAAATCGGGAATGTTCTCGCTCCACTCAACACACAAAATTCCGTTTCTGTCAAAATAATCGAAAAACCCGATGCCGTATAATTCCTCAAAACCGTTTATTCTATACAAATCAAAGTGAAAAATGTTGATATTGCCGCAGTACTCGTTTATCAGAGCAAATGTAGGACTGGTGACCTCCTCGGCTATGCCGAAAAACCTTGCTATGCCTTTGGTAAAATAGGTCTTCCCTGCCCCTATCTCACCGTTATAAAGCACGCCGTCATTAGGCTTAAGCCTTCCCGCAAATTCTTCGCCGATTTTAACCGTTTCCGCAGCGCTGTTTGAAATATATTTTTCCATATTAAAATAAGCCGCTGATATTGCCCTTTTCGTCCACGTCAATATTATTTGCAGCCGGGATCCCGGGAAGACCCGGCATAGTCATAATATCGCCCGCATAAGCCACTGCAAATCCCGCACCCAAAGAAAGCTTCACATCACGAATGGTTACGGTAAAGTTTTCGGGTTTACCGAGCTTAGCCGGGTCGTCGGATAACGAATATTGAGTTTTAGCAACACATACGGGTATTTTACCGAAGCCCAGCTCCTCGATCTCCTTGATCGCCTTCTCTGCGGCAGATGTGTAATTCACACCGTCGGCACGGTAAATCTCCCTTGCAATAATATCTAATTTTTCCTTTATAGGAAGGGATTCGTCATAAATAGGTCTGAAGCTGCTTTGACAATCCTCGCATTTTTCCACCGTGTCAATTACAGCCTGCGCCAATTCCTTGCCTCCCTCGCCGCCGTTTAAAAACACATCGGAAAAAGCGACGGTGACACCCATCTCCCGGCAAAAATCTCTTATATAGCGAATTTCCGCTTCGGAATCGGTATAAAAATGGTTTATTGCCACAACTACGGGAACACCGTACTTATGCATGTTTTCAATATGAGTTTTAAGGTTCACTATACCATTTTTAAGCGCATCTAAATTTTCCGTTGTAAGCTCTGCCTTGGGAACTCCGCCGTTATATTTTAAAGCGCGGATCGTGGCTACAAGCACGGTACAGGAGGGCTTAAGTCCCGCAAAGCGGCATTTTATATCAAAGAATTTTTCCGCACCCAGATCCGAGCCGAAGCCTGCCTCGGTAACTGCGTAATCGCCTAATTTAAGCGCTAACTTAGTGGCTCTGACAGAATTACAGCCATGAGCGATATTGGCAAAGGGACCTCCGTGTACAATTGCAGGGGTATTTTCCAAGGTCTGTACCAAATTAGGGTTGACGGCTGTCTTGAGCAATGCGGTCATTGCCCCCACCGCCTTTAGATCCTTGGCGAACACAGGCTTATTGTCATAAGTATAGGCTACTAAAATTTCACCGAGCCTTTTCTTTAAATCCTTTAAGTCCGCTGCAAGGCACAAAATCGCCATTACCTCGGTGGCTACAGTTATGCAGAAATGATCCTCTCTCGGAACTCCGTTTACCTTGCCCCCAAGTCCGATAATACAGTTTCTCAAAGCTCTGTCATTCATATCGAGGCAGCGCTTTACTTGAATACGGCGAGGATCGATATTCAAATTGTTTCCCTGCTGGATATGATTGTCCAGCATTGCACAAAGAAGGTTGTTTGCTGCGGTAATTGCATGCATATCACCGGTAAAATGAAGGTTGATGTCCTCCATGGGAACTACCTGTGCATAACCGCCGCCTGCTGCGCCGCCCTTTATCCCGAATACGGGTCCCAAGGACGGTTCCCGAAGAGCAAGTACAGCCTTTTTTCCCAATTTGTACATACCCTGCGCCAAGCCGATGCTTGTTGTGGTCTTTCCTTCGCCCGCAGGGGTAGGGTTAATGGCAGTGACTAAGATCAGCTTTCCGTCGGGCTTGCTGCTGAATCTTTGAATACATTCCTCGGTTATCTTTGCCTTATAATGACCGTAAGGCTCCAATTCGTCCTCGTTTATACCTAAATCGGCTGCAATATCCACGATTTTTTTCATTTTGGCACTTTGAGCAATTTCAATATCTGTAAGCATTTTTTCCTCCGCTGAGTTTATGTGGTTTATTTTTTTATAATTTTTAAAATTACAATGTTAATTATATCATAAAATAAAAAAAATAGCAACAATTTTATTAAATCGCTGCTGCAGCTTGTCGAAAAACCTCCCGTTGGTCGGTTTTCCGCCAAGCTGACGCCGCATTTGGCGGCAAGCCGCCAAATGCGAAAATCGGGCAGAGCCTTGCTCTGCCTCGATTTTCAGGCTTG
>JAMPBF010000073.1 GCA_023666805.1 Bacillota bacterium | reverse complement strand
TCAAAAGGTAACTGAAGATAAAATACTTGATGCTTTATTGAAAGAAATTAATAATTTATAAACTGAGTAACGGAAGACGTATAAAGTAAAGAGGTTAAAAATGTCAAAGAAATTATCCGAATTATTTGAAAATTTAGATTTTGAAGGTATAATCGCAAACGGAGAAGTGCTTTCTATCATTTACAACAGCCTAAGTAAAACAATGCTTTTGCAGCTTGCTTTAGACGACGTACCCGATGCAGATGAAATTTTATCCGCATCGGAAAAAATAAAAAAAGAATTTGAATTAAAGGGAATGGAGATATACCCCAAATATTCTTCGGTATTGTTTTCGGCTGAACACATCAATCACATTATTGCGCTTCTCCATGCCAAGCCTTCACTTACGGGGAAAATAAACGGCTACCTTAAGGACGCCGAAATTTCCGAGGGCGACGGCACTTATGAAATAACGCTGAAAAACGGCGGCAGGGATATTCTTACTGACGGACATATAGACAAGGAGATCGAAAAATACGCCAAGGGCTTTTTCGACGTAGATATTAACGTGGTGTTTGACGGTGTTACGGCAATAAATATAGATAACCGAGAGGACAAGATAAGGCAGGACGATTCGGAATTGCCTCCGCCTCCTCCCGAAGCCTTTATTCCCGCACCTCCTCCGTCCTCTTACAGCGGCTCTGCCGCCTCTCAAAGAAAAAGCTACGGAGAATACGGCGGAGGAAAAGGCGGCGAAGCGCAGACAAGGCGTTCGAGAGGGATGCAAATTCATAAAGAGCCCAAGAAAATGCCGCTTATGTTTGAGTGCAGCTATTTTGAGAACGAAGCGGAGCTGCTTGCGGGAAAAGCAATAAACGATCCCCCCATAGCGATGAAGGAAATTTACGAGGAAAAGAACGATGTAACCTTATGGGGGGAGATTTTTCAGGTTGAGGATAAAACGGTAAAAAACGGTGAATTTACCATCTTGACCGCTTATTTCACAGACAGAACCAATTCACAGGTTTTACGCATATTCACACCTACGGATAAAGCGGGAGACTACGGTTTTATAAAAAGCGGAAATATTTTGCTGGTAAACGGCGACGTTAAAACCGATACCTTTACAAAATCCCTTTATCTTGATCCGAAATCCGTAATGAAGGTTAAAATTGCCGAAAAGACCGACAACGCTCCGGAAAAGCGAGTGGAGCTACATCTGCATACCAATATGTCGGATTTGGACGCAATTACACCTGCGGGAGATTTGGTAAAGCGGGCGTTTAAGTGGGGACACCGAGCCGTTGCAATAACGGATCACGGAAACGTTCAGGCTTTTCCCGATGCGATGAACGCTTTAAACAGTATACGCAAGGATAATCCGGATACCGATTTTAAGGTCCTTTACGGAATGGAGGCATATTTTGTCAACGACGGACACTCGCTTGTAGAAGGCTGTACAAACCGTTCCGTAAACGATGAGATAATAGTTTTCGATATCGAGACCACCGGGCTTTCACAAGCCACCGAACGCATTACCGAAATAGGCGCTGTACGGCTTAAGAATTTAGAGGTGACGGATGAGTTCAACACCTTTGTAAATCCCGAAAAGCATATTCCCGATAATATTACGGAGCTGACGGGAATAACCGATGAAATGGTCGCAGACGCTCCAAGCGAATCGGAAGCTGTCAAGAGCTTTCTTGAATTTTGCGGTGATTCGCCCCTTGTTGCACATAATGCGGATTTTGATACATCGTTTATTAGAGCTGCCTGTGAGAGAAACAAAATAAATTATCACAACCCTGCAATTGACTCGTTAAAACTTTGTAAGGCTGCCATACCGAACAAAAAGAAATATACTCTTGACGCTATGGCGAATGAGTTGGGCTTGGGAGATTTTAACCATCACAGAGCCGGCGATGACGCTAAAATGCTGGCGATGATCTTTATCAAACTGATCGAAAACTCTCAAAAAGGACGGGCTATTGAAAAATTAGGCGATTTAAACACGGTTTTGGGTAATGTGGACGTAAAGAAAATGC
This sequence comes from Bacillota bacterium, assembly GCA_023666805.1. Classification (GTDB taxonomy): domain Bacteria; phylum Bacillota; class Clostridia; order Oscillospirales; family Ruminococcaceae; genus Ruminiclostridium_E. The sequence continues at coordinate 9,788 of JAMPBF010000073.1, read as the reverse complement.
CTACATATCATCAAATTATAATCGCAAAAAATAATACGGGGCTAAAAAATCTTTATAAGCTTATTTCTTATTCCAACTTGGATTATTTTGCCAAAAAACCTCGTATTCCCATGTCCGAGCTTAAGAATCACAGAGAAGGCTTGATTTTGGGAAGCGCCTGCGAGGCGGGCGAGCTTTACCGTGCCATTTTGGAGGGCAAATCGGAGGAAAGTATAGAGGAAATAGCCGATTTCTATGATTATTTGGAAATTCAGCCTATCGGAAATAATAAATTTTTGGTCAGAAACGGCAAGGTTGGATCTGACGATGCGCTGAGAGATATTAACCGAAAAATCGTTGCACTGGGAGAAAAGCTGAATAAACCCGTAGTAGCTACTTGTGACGTTCACTTTATGAATAAGGAGGACTCTGTTTTCCGTGAGATCCTTCAAGCGGGTCAGGGCTATGACGACGCAAGTTATCAGGCGCCTCTTTATTTCCGCACCACCGATGAAATGTTAGATGAGTTTGAGTACTTAGGCAAGGAAAAGGCTTATGAAATCGTAGTAACCAACACCAACAGGATAGCGGATATGGTGGAGGATATAAGACCCATACCAAAGGGTACTTACACTCCGTATATCGAGGGAGCGGAGGAGGAATTGCAGTCCCTTTGCTGGAATAAGGCGCATGAGCTTTACGGAGATACCTTGAGCCCTGTAGTAGAGGATCGTTTAAAAAAGGAGCTGGACGCAATAATCAAATATGGATTTTCCGTGCTTTACATGATTGCGCAAAAGCTGGTAAAAAAATCCAACGAATGCGGTTATGCGGTAGGCTCAAGAGGTTCGGTGGGATCGTCACTGGTTGCTACCATGTCCGGTATATCCGAAGTCAATCCCTTGCCGCCCCATTACAGATGCAGCAAGTGCCGTCACAATGAATTTATAACCGATGGCTCCGTTCAGTCCGGCTATGATCTGCCGCCTAAAAACTGTCCGAAATGCGGGGAACCGATGGAGTGCGACGGACACGACATTCCCTTTGAGACCTTCTTGGGATTTAAAGGCGACAAGGCGCCGGATATAGACCTTAATTTCAGCGGAGAGTATCAAGCTCAGTCTCACAGATACACCGAAGAATTATTCGGTAAGGATCATGTTTTCAAGGCGGGAACCATTTCGGCAATTCAGGATAAAACCGCCTTCGGCTTTGTAAAAAAATATATTCAGGAAAGAGGACTTAACTGCAACTATGCGGAAATGCAGCGGTTGGCTTTGGGATTTACAGGTGTAAAACGCACCACCTCACAGCACCCGGGCGGAATGGTCGTTGTGCCGGATAAATACGAGATCTACGACTTTTCGCCTGTGCAAAGACCTGCCGACGATGCCTCCAAAGGGGTTATTACCACTCACTTTGACTTCCATGCGCTGCACGATACTATTTTAAAGTTAGACGAGCTTGGACATGATGTGCCTACGCTTTATAAGCATTTGGAGGACGCAACGGGAATTAAAATCGCAGATGTGCCTACCTCCGATGCAGAAGTGTTAAGTCTTTTCACTTCCACAAAGGCGCTGCATTTTGAGGAAGAGGATCCGGCGCTGCTGCCCTTGGGTACTTACGGGCTGCCTGAATTTGGTACAAATTTCACTATTCAGATGCTCAAGGATTCAAAGCCCAGGCTGTTTTCCGACCTTCTTCAGATCTCGGGACTTTCCCACGGAACCGATGTATATGTAGGCAATGCCAAGGATTTGATTGCCAACGGTACTTGTACTATTTCCGAGGTTATAGGAACCCGCGACAATATAATGGTTTACTTGATGCATAAGGGCGTTGAACCCGGTCTTGCCTTCAAAATTATGGAGATCACGAGAAAGGGCAATGCCAAAAAGCTTTTTGATGAAACGATCTACAATGCTTTTAAGGAAAATAATGTACCGGATTGGTATGTGGAAAGCTGTAAAAAAATCAAATACATGTTTCCCAAGGCACATGCTGCCGCTTATGTGACCGGTGCGGTAAAATTAGGCTGGTTCAAGGTTCATAAGCCCTCTGCGTTTTATGCCGCAGTGCTTACCAAGCACACTGAAAATATCGAAGTCAAAACCGTATTGGCAGGAAAGGCATCGGTGAAAAACCGAATACAGCAAATTCAATCCAATCCCGAGGCAAGCCAAAAGGAGCAGTCAATAGTGGAAGCATATTTGCTGATATATGAAATGCTCAATCGGGGCATAAAGTTTTTACCCGTGCATTATCTAAAAAGCGACGCTACCAAATATATGATCGAAGACGGAGATTTAAGGCTTCCTTTGCTGGCGATTGACGGCTGCGGTGAAAATGCTGCAAGAAGTCTTAAAGAGATCATTAATATGGGAGATTTTGTAAGCATCGAGGACATTCAAATCAAGGGCGGCATTAATAAGACCGTTATGCAGAAATTGGAGGAAATGAATGTTTTTGACGGATTGGATAAGTCCGCTCAAATGACTTTCTTCTAATTACAGTAAACAGGATTTTGTCTTTTTGCTGTATGTAATAGTGCAATTATTTTCAACAATGAGGAAATTATTTAGCATTAATTACAAAAATATCATATCCTCTTGATTTCTTTCAAGTAATATGATATTATATTATCAGACTAAAGCGTTTTATTTTCATTAAAGGTTTAGGGTAATTTATGAAAAAATTTGATTTAATAACACCTGAAGGCACACGAGATTTGCTTTTTGACGAAAGCGTCGCACGAAGAACGGTGGAGGATAAGCTTCAAACTCTGTTCAAACAATACGGATATTCGGAGGTAATAACTCCCGGACTTGAGTTTTACGATGTATTTATGTCCAAATCCCGATATTTTCCGCAGGAAAGCATGTATAAGCTTTCCGACGGAAAGGGCAGGCTTATGGTTATTCGTCCCGACTCCACAATGCCTATCGCAAGACTTGCCGCCACAAGACTAAAGGATGAGGTTTTTCCCTTAAAGCTGTTCTATAATCAGAATATTTTCAGAATTAATCCCAAAGACAGCGGCAGAGATGATGAAATTACTCAAAGCGGAGTTGAAATTATCGGCGGAGACACAAAGAGATCGGATATGGAGGCCTTAAACCTTGCCACAGAGGCTTTAAAAATACTTGATGTAGATGATTTTCGCTTTGAAATAGGCGACAGCGCTTTTTTTAAAACCCTCATTGCAAATATTACAGACAACGAAGATGAGGTCGAACAGATAAGAGAGTATGTTGTCAACAAAAATATTCCCGAGCTTAAAATTGCACTAAAAAAATATGGGGATAACGACAGTGTAAATGCCATGTATGCTTTGCCCAAGCTTTTTGGCGGGGAAGAGGTCTTTTCGCAGGCGGAAAAAATCTTTCATGACAAAAAAACATTGGCTGTTTTAAAGGATATAAAAGAAGCTTACAACTATTTATGCGCTTTGGGCTTTAAGGAAAAGGTAACGCTGGATTTCGGACTTGTAAATAAAGCCAATTATTATACGGGACTGTTATTCAGGGGATATGTTGAGGGATACGGAATGCCTGTACTGTCCGGAGGCAGGTATGACGCATTAATAGGAGATTTCGGATCAAGTCACCCTGCCACCGGATTTGCGGTTAATGTAAACGCAGTGGCAAATGCACTGCTTAAAGATAATCATCAGCCGTTGACCGTTCCCTCGGAGGTTTTGGTTTTTGCAGAGGAAAATGCTTTTGATCAGGGCTTTATACATTGCAGAACACTTACTTCAAAGGGGATTTATGCCGAAAATTCTCTGCATAATTCATTGGAGGAGGCTAAGCAGTACGCAAAGAAAAAGGGAATTAAGACAATGGAGATCGTAACCAAAACCGGCGATATTAAAAAAATACAGATTTCGGATTAATTGAAAGGAACGTTTAATGAACAACAGCACGATCAGAATAGCCTTGACCAAGGGCAGGCTGGAAAAAGACACCGTTAATCTTTTTGAAAGCTTGAGCTTCGATGTTACGGCTGTGAAGGATAAGGGCAGACGACTGATTTTACCCATAAGCGCACAAAATATTGAAGTTGTGCTTGCCAAAGCCGCAGATGTTATTACTTATGTAGAGCATGGAGTATGCGATCTGGGTATAGTAGGCAAGGATACCATAATGGAGCATGGCGGCAAATACTTTGAGCTCTTGGATTTAGACTTTGGAAAATGTAAATTTGCCTTGGCGGGAAAAAAGGGAGAGGATTTTTACAGAGGCTACGGCGTTAAAACCGTTGCTTCAAAGTACACCAATGTTACAAGATCCTTCTTTGAGGGTAAGGGAATGGACGTAGACATAGTGAAAATAGAGGGCTCGGTAGAGCTTGCACCGCTTCTCGGACTTGCCGACGGAATTGTGGATATAGTTGAAACGGGCACTACTCTAAAGGAAAACGGCTTAGAGGTTTATGAAGATGTAGCACCCATTTCCGCAAGGCTTATTGCCAATACAGTAAGCATGAAGCTGAAAAAAGAAAGTATCGACTATTTGGTTGATTTAATGGAAAAAAAGTTGGAGGAAAAGTAAAATGATAAGGAAAATTTACGCTGACGGCAGCGAATCGGAATTTTTAAAAGAGGTTGAAAAGAGAAGCAGCGAAACCAATGAAAAGGTTGAAGCCACAGTAAGAGAAATTATTGCAAATGTTCGTACAAACGGAGACAAGGCAGTAAAAGAATATACTGCAAAATTTGACTGTCCCGACTGTAAATATTACGAGGTGCCGCAGGAGGCGATCAACGATGCGCTCACCGAATCCGACCCCAAGCTTGTGGACGCACTTTTGAATTGTGTCGAAAAAATAACTGCCTTTCATCAGAAACAGAAACAAAACGGATATATGATGACAGATGAAGACGGTACGATTTTAGGTCAAAGAGTCAGAGGACTGGACAGGGTAGGACTTTATGTGCCCGGCGGCACAGCCGCTTATCCTTCTTCCGTGCTTATGAATGCTATTCCCGCTAAAATTGCGGGCGTAAAGGAAATTATTATGGTAACTCCTCCTTTAAAGGACGGAACGCCCAATAAGGATATTTTGCTTGCCGCAAATCTTTGCGGAGTGGACAGAATATTTATGTGCGGCGGGGCGCAAGCCGTTGCAGCGCTTGCCTACGGTACGGAAAATATCCCCAAGGTTTCAAAAATCGTAGGTCCCGGAAATATTTTTGTGGCTACCGCCAAAAAGATACTTTACGGAACAGTCGACATCGATATGATAGCAGGACCCAGCGAAATTCTTGTGATTGCCGACGATACCGCCAATCCCAAGTATGTTGCCGCAGATCTTATGTCACAGGCTGAACATGATAAGCTTGCCGGTGCGATTTTGGTAACTACCTCGGAAAAATTGGCAGACGACGTTATCAAAGAGATCGACAGACAGTCCGCAGCTCTTTCCAGAAAAGAAATTATCGATTCGTCCTTGGATAATTACGGTGCAATTATTATAACAAATGATATGATGCAGGCTTGCGATATAGCCAACAGACTTGCCCCCGAGCATATGGAGGTTGTGGTCGAAAATCCCTTGGAATATATTGGAAAGATCGACAATGTGGGCTCTTTATTCTTAGGACAGTACGCTCCCGAGCCCTTGGGGGATTACTATGCAGGACCTAACCACGTTTTGCCCACCAGCGGCACTGCAAGATTTTTCTCTCCCTTGTCAGTTGACAGCTTTATTAAAAAATCCAGCTACATTTATTATACACAGCAAGCGCTTAATGAAGCCGCTGACGATATTATTTTGGTAGCAGAAAGAGAAAGGCTTACCGCACACGCCAATTCCATCAAAGTAAGAATTGAGGATATTCGCTAATGTATGAATTAACGGAAAAACTGATTAAATTAATGCCTTATGATCCTATACAGGGAGATTATAAAATTCGCTTAGACGCTAATGAAAGCTTTGTCAATACTTCTGCTGAGGATTTGAAAAAAGCGGTAGCAGGAACAAATGTAAACCGCTATCCCGATCCTTATGCAAAAAAGCTGATCGGCGCATACAGTGATTTTTACGGCATTAATCCCGATTTGGTAACGGCGGGAAACGGTTCGGACGAAATAATAAGTATAATCACTGCTTGCTTTTTAAAAAAGGGTGAAAAGGTTTTGACTTTAGCCCCCGATTTTTCCATGTATTCCTTTTATTCAAGCCTTTATGAGCTTGATGTAAGGGTTATGAAAAAGCAGTCCGATCTCAGCATTGATGTGGACAAGGTCATTGAAACGGTCAATAAAGAGGGAATCAGAGCGGTTTTATTTTCCAATCCCTGCAATCCTACTTCTTTAGGAATGGAAAAAACAGATGTAATCAAGCTGATAAATTCTGTAAAAGCTCTTGTAATCCTTGACGAAGCCTATATGGATTTTTGGAAGGGCTTGGAGGATCAGAGCCTTATTAAAGACACCGCAGGCTATGATAACCTTATCGTGTTGCGCACCTGCTCTAAGGCTTTGGGAATGGCCGGGCTCAGACTTGGCTTTGCGGTTTCAAATGTGACAATTACCGAAAAATTAAGAGCCGCCAAATCTCCTTATAACGTAAATGCGCTTACGCAACAGGCGGCGGAATATTTTCTTTCCGATAAAAAGGAAATGGAAAGACGCATAAAGGCTTGTATAGACGCATTAAATGAGCTTGACAACGGTCTTTGTGAAATGAACCTTCCTTTTTTTGAAAGAATCTATCCCTCCGTTACCAATTTTTTGTTTATAAAAACATCAAAGGCAAGGGAAATATTTGAATATCTGCTGTCACAGTCTATTGCGGTAAGATATATGGGAGATTATTTGAGAATAACGGCAGGAAGCACCGAGGAAAATAAAGCGGTTATAACCGCTTTGCTTAAATTTCCCAATCAGTGAAAGGAAAAAATGTATGGCAAGAGAATCCGAAATCATAAGACAAACAAAGGAAACCGACATAAGAGTTGCCTTAAATCTTGACGGCAGCGGCAACGCCGATATAGACACGGGGATAGGTTTTTTTGATCACATGTTAAATTCCCTTACCGTTCACGGCAGCCTCGATCTTACCGTAAGCTGCAAGGGAGACTTAAACGTTGACGGTCATCACAGCGTTGAAGATGTCGGGATTTGCATCGGAAAAGCTTTTAATGAAGCCCTTGGGGATAAATCGGGCATAATGCGGTTCGGTTCCGCCTATGTTCCCATGGACGAGGCATTGGGTTTTTGTGCGTTGGATATAAGCAACCGTCCGTTCCTGGTATTCAATGCCGAGTTTACCAATGAAAAAATCGGCGAATACGACTGCTGCCTGACCGAAGAATTTATGAGGGCTTTCGCCTTTAATGCAGGGATCACCCTACATTTGAAGTCCGAATACGGTAAAAACGACCATCATGTAACCGAGGCATTATTCAAATCCCTTGCTTATGCGATAAAACAGGCAGTCAAGCTTAACGGCAGCGGGTATGCCGTTTCAACCAAGGGTTCACTTTAATATATAAAAGGATATTTTTATGATCGCAATAATCGACTATGGAGCAGGAAACCTGTTCAGTGTACAAAACGCTTTGAATTACTTAGGCATTGAAAATAAAATAACGTCGGACAGGCAGGAAATTGTTAAGGCAGACCGCTTAATTCTTCCCGGTGTAGGCGCTTTCGGCGACGCTATGGATAAGCTGAACAATTCGGGACTGGCGGATACAATTAAGGCAGAGGCTGTAAAAAAACCTTTTTTGGGTATATGCTTGGGTATGCAGCTTTTGTTTGAGAAAAGCTATGAATTTGGAGAACATCAGGGCTTGGGGCTTATTAAGGGTTATGTGGATTTAATGAAGCCCCAAGGAGATTTAGCCATACCTCAAATGGGCTGGAATGCTTTGGAATACAATTTGGAATGTCCGCTTTTAAAAGGCATTTCCGAAGGAGAATATGTGTATTTTGTTCATTCCTATGCTGCTGTATGTACAGGCGACAGCGTATATGCTTATGTCGATTACGGCGGAAAAGTACCTGCCTTGGTGGGAAACGGCGGCACGGTTTACGGAGCACAGTTTCACCCCGAAAAAAGCGGAGAAACAGGACTTGACATTTTAAGAAATTTTGAGGTATTGTAATTTATGGAAAGAAAATGCGACTGTGGGGGCAGACTGACCGAATGTGAGATCGGCAGCGGAATATCTTACGTGCAAACAGTCATGATCCCAAACGGATATAATTTCCCCAAGACCTGTACAGTGAAAAACTACGTTTGCGAAAGCTGCGGCAGAATTTATTCCTATGCAGAGAAAAAAGAAAAAAAGGACAAACCGTTATGATAATTTTACCGGCAATAGATATAAAGGACGGAAACTGTGTGCGTTTGCTGAAAGGCGATTTTGCGACTGTTCACAAGGTGGCGGATAGCTATATGGAAACAGCCGTAAGCTTTGAAAAGGCGGGCGCAAGCTGGATCCATACGGTGGATCTGGACGGTGCAAAAGAAGGGAAACCGATAAACGACGGTATTTTCATCGATATAGCCAAAAATACGGGATTAAAGGTAGAGGTGGGCGGCGGTATCCGCAGCCTTGACACTGTAGAATATTACGTTTCCAAAGGCATTTCAAGGGTTATATTAGGCTCAGTGGCTTTGAAAAATCCCCAAATAGTTGTTGACGCCGTAAAGGAATACGGTGAAAAAATCGCTGTGGGCATTGACGCTAAAAACGGCATTGTTGCAGCAGAGGGTTGGCTTGAAAGCTCACAGGTAAACTATATCGATCTGTCCTTGGAGATGATCAAAGCGGGAGTGAAAAATATAATTTTTACCGATATTTCTAAGGACGGAACATTGTCGGGCGTGAATGTTGAACAGCTTTCGGCTTTGAAAAATGCGGCGGGGGATAAATGCAATATAACTGCCAGCGGCGGAGTACACGATATTGAAGATATAAAAGCTTGTAAAAAAATGGGGCTTTATGGCGCAATTTGCGGAAAATCCATTTACAGCGGCACCTTGGATCTGCAAAATGCTATTCGGGAGACCCAAAATGATTAATTTTACAGTAATTTGCCTTTTTATTTTTGCAGGTTTGATAATGCTTGCTCCCGTTGCACTGATAATTTTCGGCATTAAAAAAAATAAACGAAAGGTTGTTTTGGTTACATCGCTTGTAACCCTTTCGGTTGTTTTTCTGACAGCGTTATACCGTATACTTTTCCCTACAAATTTTCCTTATGTTGACTTGTGGATTTACGGAAAAACAGCCGAACAAATATCAAACGTATACGGAGAACCGGATTTTATTAATGCAAATAATACAAAAAGCAATATTATAGGCTACAAGCTTGGTAAAGACAATGGGTTTTTCGGTATAATGGCTTCAAGCTGTTATTACTATTATTATATTTATTTTGATGAGAATGAAACGGCATATCGCATTGAAAAACGGATTCAGATCGGCGGTTAGAAAGGATAATCTATGCTTGCAAAACGAATAATCCCTTGCCTTGACGTAAGAAACGGAAAGGTAGTTAAAGGAGTTAATTTTGAAGGAATAAAAGAAGTGGGCGACCCTGTTGCTTATGCGGAGGAGTATAACAGGCAGGGTGCGGACGAGCTTGTATTTTACGATATAACCGCATCGGCAGAGGGCAGAGGCGTTATTCTCGACGTGGTTCGCAAAACGGCGCAGCGGGTTTTCGTTCCTCTTTGCGTTGGCGGCGGGATCGCAACTATAGACGATTTTCGCAATACCTTAAGAGCGGGAGCCGATAAGGTTTCCGTAAACTCACAGGCACTTAACAATCCCGACCTCATAAATG
>JAMPBF010000072.1 GCA_023666805.1 Bacillota bacterium | reverse complement strand
ACACATTGGTGACAACTATGTAGCCGCTTTCCTCCTTTTGCGCCTCAATGCCTGCGGAAACGATAGTGCCGCTTTCCGCCTGCTTTGCCTTAAGCACTTGGCTTTCGGAAAGATATTGCGCTTCAGAGTCGCTCAAGCCCTTTACGTAGCCGTTAATAATACTGTTGATAAGAGCCTGCTCGTCTATGCTGTAATAAGAGGCGCTTCTGACGTAGGAATCCACCTCTTGTATTTTGGAGTATATCTCCTCACGCTGAGTTACGCCGCCAATAAGCTTATTAAACATATTGGTGGAAACGGTTATGGTGATAACGTAGGTAATAGCACAGGCTATCGCCACAACGCTTATTATTACTCCGATTGAGAATTTTTTCTTCATAAACTTTTCCTTGTTTTCTTTATAGGTCTTTACCAGAATTTCTTTACGTAATTAAACGGATCCTGCGCCTTATTGTTGATTCTGACCTCAAAGTGAAGGTGAGGTCCCGTTGACCAACCGGTGCTGCCTACCTTGGCTATTACATCGCCTTGGTTCACCTGCTGTCCCACGGTCACCAAAACGGAGCTGCAATGTCCGTAAAGAGTGGAATAACCGTCGCCGTGGTCGATCACCACGTATTTGCCGTAGCTGTAGCCCTCTACGTAGGTATTCTTGGCTATAATTACCTTCCCGCCCTTTGAGGCGTAGATGTTAGTGCCGTTAATGCCGCCGCCCGCAATGTCCAAGCCTGCATGATTGCGGTTCATATCGGCGTCCCAACCGAAATATGTAGTTATCATGTGGAATTTGGTTTCAACGGGCCACATCCAATCACCCTGCTGATAAACCTGTGTGCTTCCCTGCTGAGCCTGCTGGATCTCGCGCTGGATCTGATTTTCATACTCGGCGATCTGAGCTGCGTTGGCTTTTTTCTGACTGCTGAGATTGTTTTGCTTTTGCTCGAAGTTCTTTATGGTTTGGCTTACATCGTTGTACTGAGTGCTGTACTGATCATTGAGCGCTTCTTCCTCCGCCTGCTTATCCAAAAGCTCCTTTTTTTGAGCTTCCAAATCCTCCATGTCCCTTTCAAGCTTGTTGCGGTAGTCGCTTAGCTGCTGTACGTCGCCCTGAAGCTCCTGCACCTTTTTATCCGCATCGGCAATGGACTGCTTTAGACCCTCCATTAATTTTACGTTTTGCTCGGAAACGTTCTTCATGATTTTGGTTCTTACAAGCAAATCGTAAATATCGGAGGATTCGGACAGAACGGAGAAAATGTCGTTATTTTCCGTAACGTACATTGCCCGAAGCACCTCGCCGAATTTTACCAAATTGGCTTCATTCTCCCGATTAAGCTTGTCGATCTCCTTTTTCTTGCCGTCGATCTCCTTTTCCTTTGCGGCAATTTGCAGGTTTTGGGCATTAATATCGGCCTGCTTTGCGCTTATGCTCTGCTCTTGGAGGTACAGCAGATTGTTGTAGTTGTCAAGCTGTTCCTTGGTATTGTTCAGCTTTTCAAGCCACAGATCCTGAAGTTTTTCGTTTTCGCTGATGTTTTCCTTGATGGAATCTATCTGCTTGTCAAGCTCATCGTTTTTTTCCTGCAAATCCTTGATCTTATCCTGTTTTTCGGCAATCGAGGAGGAGGTGGCGCTCACATGCAATTCGCCGCCGGGCACTGTCATTGCACTGCAAGCCACTGCAACGGCGGCGGCAAGGGCGGTAAATTTTCCGATATTTTTTTTGGTTTTGAATTTCATCGCAAAGTCTCCCTTCGGACAAGGCTATACCTTAAGGTGCTTACCCATGCTGAACACGGTGCCCACTGCGCTGAGCAAAGCGCCTGCCGCACAGTTAAAGGCAAGGGCTATCCATTGTACGCTGTCGAATTGGATAACATTGGCAAGTCCCAAAACCTGCCAAATCGTCAGATCTCCCGCAAAGAAGGTAACTAAGGCTTCATAAGCCACCTTTGTTAAGATCCACGACACAACTCCCGCCAAAATACCTATAAACATTCCCTCGATAAAGAAAGGAAATTTTATAAAGGAATTGGTAGCACCCACGCTTTTCATTATGCCGATCTCCTTGCGGCGGGCAAACACGCTGGTGCGGGCCGCATTGTATACGATCACTATGCAAACTATCACAAGAGCTATCAAAACCGCACCGCCGATTATGGTCAGGGTGGTTTTAAGGCTGACCAACACCGAAGCGAAATCGTAGGGCGCACTGACCTCGTCAACGCCGTCGATCATTTCAAACTCATGCTTTGCCTCGCTTATTTTGGACAAATCGTTGATAGTCACGCGATACGTGTCGGGCATGGGATTTTCCTGCAAAGCGTCCAACAGCTCCGCATAATCCTGAAGCTTTTCCTTTTGAGCCTCAAACGCTTCTTCCTTGGAATAAAAGACAAGATGATCGGTATAGGGGCTGCTTTTCAGCTTTTCCTCTATGTGAACAAGCTGTTCGTCGGAGGCGCTGTCAACATATACCAAAACCTCGTTTTTGTCCTCGGCGCTGCCGATCACCACATTTATGTCTGCGGCAATGAGAATGGAAAGGCTTATCAGCAGCAGGCTTACCATTATTATGCAAAAGCTGGCAAAGGACATCATTCTGTTGTGCCATACCGACACAACGCCCTTTTTGACCAAATATGAAAAATTACTCCCCCTCATCTTCGCCTCCTATATAGTCGTCAAAAGCAACCGAGCCGCCGCTGAGGTTGATTATTCTTCCGCCGAAATACTGCACCAAATCATGCTCGTGCGTCACCATGAGAACGGTGGTGCCGCATTTGTTTATATCCTTAAGCAGCTCCACTATCTCATAGGAAAGAGCGGGGTCGATATTTCCCGTAGGCTCGTCGGCTATGATAAGACTGGGGTCGCTGGCAAAGGCTCTGGCTATCGCCACCCGCTGCTGTTCTCCGCCCGAAAGCTGACCCGGCTTGAATTTTGCCTTGTCGGCAAGTTTCACCAAATTCAGTACATAAGGCACTCTCTGCCTTATGTACTTGTTTGACTTGTCGGTCACCCTAAGCACAAACGCAACGTTCTCATACACCGTCATATCGGGGATAAGCCGGAAATCCTGAAATATCATTCCCAACGAACGGCGAAAATAAGGCACTTTTTTGTTCTTCATTTTGGACAGGTTGTAGCCGTTTACGAAAACTCTGCCGCTTGTGGGAGTGATCTCTCTTGTGAGAAGCTTTAAGAGGGTGCTTTTGCCTGCGCCGCTGCTGCCGACGATAAAAACAAATTCGCCGTCGTTTATGCGTATATTTACGTCATGAAGGGCGTCAACGCCGTTTTTACCGCCGTCCTTGTAATGGACGTCCACATTTTTTAATTCTACCATTTTTTTCCTTTTTCTCTAAATTACTTTCTCCTATTACAACACACAACCCCCGCACATAGGGAAATGTGAGGGGATTATGGGTTATTGTCGCATTGGTTCTCTCAGAACTTTACGGGATCGGCGGAGAGATATTTTTTGACCATAAGGGCGATCTTGAAGATAATGGCATGGTCAAATTCTCTCAGATCCAGACCTGTCAGCTTTTTGATCTTGTCCAATCTGTAAACAAGAGTATTTCTGTGTACGAAAAGCTTACGGCTGGTTTCGGACACATTCAGGTTGTTCTCAAAGAAACGTTGGATCGTAAACAGGGTCTCGTGGTCGAGAGACTCGATGGAGCCCTTTTTGAACACTTCCTTTAAGAAGGTTTCGCAAAGAGTTGTGGGCAGATGATAAATAAGCCTTGCAATACCCAAGTTGTCGTAGCTCACTATATTCTTTTCGGTATCGAATACCTTGCCTACTTCAAGAGCCATTTGCGCTTCCTTAAAGGAGCGGGCCAAATCCTTGACGCCCATAACGGGAGTGCCGATGCCTACGTTTACTCGAGTGAAAAATTCGCCCGAAAGCGTGTCGGAAATGGAACGGGCAAGCTTCTCCAAATCCTTGACGTCAATGTTGTTCTTGATCTCCTTAACAAGAACGATGTCGTTTTCGGAAATATTGAACACAAAATCCTTGTTCTTGTCGGGGAACAGATTTTGGATCACATCATAGGCGGAAACCTCGTTGGAGGTGATTATGTTTACAAGGAAAACCACGCGGTTGATGTCCGCATTAAAGTGAAGCTCCCGAGATTTTATTCCGATGTCTCCGGGAAGCACGTTATCAAGGATAATGTTCTTAATAAAATTGTTTCTGTCGTATTTTTCATCGTAATACTGCTTTACGCTGGAAAGGGAGATCGCAATGATCGACGCATACTTGGCGGCAAGCTCGTCGGTTCCCTCCACAAAAACCGCATAATCGGGTCTGACATGAATCCCGAAGGACTTGTAGGTGTAGCCGTCCCTTACGAACGTATCGTGGGAATCGCTGATTTCCAGTGAGAAGAACTCGTTTCCCGTGCCGATCTTGGATAAATCGCTGCAGGCGACTATGGTGGAGTTTTCGTCAATTACGCCGATAATACGGTCAATTGCGTCCTTCATCTGATGAACAACACCCTGAAACAATCTGTTTGACATAATATATCCTCTTTCTTTGAATTTAACGGAGGCATTTTTAACGTCCGTTATTTTTGACCAAGCCTTCTCTTTTGACTCTCCCGCTGCGGGGCGCTGTCGGAAGGAATGGTACTGCCTTAATTACTCGGCGGTAAACAAATATTTGGGGGCTGTCGATTATTTAACGAAAAAACGCATAAATTCTCACAGTAAAATCCCCGAGCTTTTATGTACCGCTTAATATATGTATCTATTTTACAAGAAAATTACAAAAAAATCAAGTCTTTTTTATGAAAAATGTAAATTTATTCATTATTTTTTTTGCTATATTGCCAAATTATTTAAAAAGTGGTATAATATACTGTAAATATTGCGAATTATAGGAAAAAAATATTGCAAAGCTTTCCATAATGGCAATTCTTCCGGATCGGAGATGATTTTATGACGAGAAAAAATTTTTACGGCAGCTTTATCATACTAAAGGAACGAATGTGACCCTGCACACGAAAACCGCCAAAAAATTAAATAAATAAAGGAAGAAAGAAAAATGAGCGAAAAGAAAAGATTTTATATAACCACGCCTATTTATTACCCCAGTGCAGCGCCGCATATCGGACATTTGTACACCACCGTCGCCTGCGACGCTGTCGCACGCTTCAAGAGAATGGCGGGCTATGAGGTGATGTTTCTTACCGGTACCGACGAGCACGGTCAAAAGATCGAGCAGAAGGCTAAGGAAGCAGGCGTTACTCCCAAGCAGTATGTGGATGATATTGCGGGAAGGTTCCAAAAGCTTTGGAAGTATGTTAACGTTAGCTATGACCGCTTCATAAGAACCACCGACGATTATCATGAAGCGTCCGTTCAAAAGATCTACAAAACGCTTCTCGATAAGGGCTACCTTTACAAAAGCGAATACAAGGGCAAGTACTGCACCCCCTGCGAAAGCTTTTGGACAGAATCTCAGCTGGACGAAAACGGAAA
The DNA here is from genome assembly GCA_023666805.1 of Bacillota bacterium. Lineage (GTDB taxonomy): Bacteria > Bacillota > Clostridia > Oscillospirales > Ruminococcaceae > Ruminiclostridium_E. The sequence goes on along the minus strand of JAMPBF010000072.1, from coordinate 6,338 downwards.
ATGCCCCGAATGTCACAGAGAGGTCAAGGAAGCCACCGAGGAGGCTTATTTCTTCAAGCTTTCCGCCTTTACGGACAAGCTGGAAAAGCTTTTGACGGAAACGGACTACGTTCAGCCCGAATGGAGAGCGAAGGAGCTTGTCAACAACTTTATAAAGCCCGGCTTGGAGGACGTGTGCGTTTCAAGAACCAGCTTTTCTTGGGGGATCAAGCTTCCCTTTGACGAAAAGCACATTGCCTACGTTTGGATAGACGCATTGTCCAACTATATCACCGCCTTAGGCTACGAAAACGACAGATATGACGATATGAAGAGCTTTTGGCCTGCCGACGTGCACATGGTGGCAAAGGACATCATGAGGTTTCACGCTCTCATCTGGCCCGCAATGCTTATGGCGCTGGAGCTTCCGCTGCCCAAAAAGCTTTCCGTACACGGATATATCAACTTTAACGGCGTGAAGATGAGCAAGTCCATCGGCAACGTGGTGGATCCCTTTGTTTTGGGCGAAAGATACGGAGTTGATTCCATACGCTATCATATTTTGAGAGAAATGCCCTTCGGCTCTGACAGCGACTATTCCAACGAAATTATGATAAACCGCATTAACTCCGACCTTGCCAACGATTTGGGCAATTTGGTTTCCCGCACGGTGGCAATGGCGGTCAAGTACTTTGACGGTACGCTGCCTGCCGACCGCAAGGAGGAGGAAATCGACAATGAGCTAAAGGAAATGGCTTCTTCTCTTGCCGCCAAGGTCGAACAGCTGGTGGACGAAACCAAGCTTTCCTTGGCACTGACCGAGATCATGACGGTGGTTTCAAGAGCCAATAAGTATATTGACGAAACTGCGCCTTGGATCTTGGCTAAGGATCCCGCCAAGTCCGCAAGACTTGCAGCCGTACTGTATAATTTGCTGGATACTATCAGGATCTGCACTGCGCTGCTGGCTCCGTTTATGCCGACAATGATGCCTAAGGCTTTGGAGCAGATCGGCGCAGCACAGGCTGACATTGAATATGACAAGCTGTTTGAATTTGGGGTTTTGCCTGCAAACGTCACCGTTAAGAAGGGCGATGTTTTATTCCCCCGCCTCGACGTCAACACGGAAATAGATTATTTGAACTCCATCATAGCCCCCGCTAAGTCCGACGCACCCGCCGTCAAAGCGAAGGACGAGGATCTGGATAAGGCAAATGTGATAAGCATTGACCGGTTTGCGGAGGTAAAGCTGCGCACGGCAGAGGTCATTGCCTGCGAAAAGGTGGCTAAGTCCAAAAAGCTGTTAAAATTCCGGCTTGATGACGGCAGGGGAGGCAGACAGATCGTTTCGGGCATCGCCAAATGGTACAAGCCCGAGGAGTTGATCGGAAAGAAGATAGTTTTTGTGGCTAACCTTGCCCCCGCTACCCTTTGCGGCGAGGAAAGCCAAGGCATGATCTTATCCTGCTCCTGCGGAGACGACGTCAAGCTCCTTACCGTTGACCCCGAGGTGCCCAACGGAAGCGAGGTAAGATAAAAGGAGACCGTTTAAAAGCTTTATTATAGCGAAAAATACCCCAAGCTGCAATGGCTTGGGGTATTTTTTATACGGTGTTCAAATCATCTTTTCGGTGCGCTTTCGCCAATTTTGTACATTGTTCAATTTATGAGCATTTGCAGACGTCGATTTCATTGGAGAAAGCGTAAATTTGAACGCTATTGGGTTTTGCTGTTGATTATTGCTTTTGTACAAAAAATTTTCCATATCCGATATATTTTTTACATATATTGATATATAATTTTATATATGGCGGTATACCAATTATATATTTTACTTGTGAGGGAAAATGTGTTAAAATTTTAACAACCGATAAAATAATATGGGAAAAAATGCGGTTCAAGCATATTTTTCAACGGTTATACTGATTTCGCCAAAATCTTTGATTTTGGCTGCCGACTGAAGGTCGGCTTTAAAATACAGACGAAGTCCATATTTTAAACAGAAATCAGTATTAATCCCGAAACAAAACGATTCTAAGAAGGAATGGAGAGTAACACAATGAAAAAGCAAAAAGCAGTACCGGCTATTGTTGACAGCGTTGAATCCCTTGAAGCCAAAATCGCTCAAGTAAGAGCGGCTCAGGAAAAGTTCGCTTCCTACTCGCAGGAGCAGGTCGATGCGATCTTCAAGGCAGCCGCAGTTGCGGCAAACACCCAGCGCATACCGCTTGCCAAAATGGCGGTCGAGGAAACGGGAATGGGCATTGCGGAGGATAAGGTCATCAAGAACCACTATGCGGCTGAGTACATCTACAACGCTTACAAAAACACCAAGACGGTAGGCGTTATCGAGCAGGACGACAGCTTCGGCATTAAAAAGGTGGCAGAGCCTATCGGCTTGGTGGCAGCGGTCATTCCCACCACTAACCCCACATCTACAGCCATTTTCAAGACACTTATCTCCCTTAAGACCAGAAACGGTATCATCATCAGCCCCCACCCCAGAGCAAAGGGCTGCACGATCGCCGCTGCGAAGGTGGTTTTGGAGGCTGCCGTTAAGGCGGGCGCTCCCGAAGGCATTATCGGCTGGATCGACGTTCCCTCTCTTGAACTTACCAATACTATCATGAAGGAGGCTGACATTATTCTGGCAACCGGCGGTCCCGGCATGGTCAAGTCGGCTTATTCCTCGGGAAAGCCCGCACTCGGCGTAGGCGCAGGCAACACCCCCGCAATTATCGACGAAACCGCCGATATTCTTGTTGCGGTCAACTCCATAATTCACTCCAAGACCTTTGACAACGGTATGATCTGCGCTTCGGAGCAGTCGGTTATCGTCGATTCCAAGATCTACGACAAGGTAAAGGACGAGTTTAAGCTCAGAGGCTGTCACTTCCTCAACAAAAAAGAGCTGGATATGGTCCGCAAGACAATTATTATAAACGGCGCTCTCAATGCTAAGATCGTCGGTCAAAAGGCAGCCAAGATCGCAGAACTCAGCGGCTTTGAAGTTCCTGCGGAAACCAAGATACTTATAGGCGAGGTGGAGAGCGTGGAGCTTTCCGAGCCCTTCGCACATGAAAAGCTGTCCCCCGTTCTTGCCATGTACAAGTCCAAAAGCTTTGAGGACGCCGTTCAAAAGGCGGAGCACCTTATTGCGGACGGCGGCTACGGTCACACCGCTTCCCTTTACATAAACCAGGTTACGGAAAAGGAGAAAATGGCGGACTACTTTGAGAGAATGAAGACCTGCCGTATCCTTATTAACACTCCTTCCTCCCACGGCGGTATCGGAGACCTTTACAACTTTAAGCTTGCTCCCTCCCTTACATTGGGCTGCGGCTCATGGGGCGGCAACTCCGTATCCGAAAACGTGGGTGTTAAGCACCTGCTCAACGTAAAAACAGTAGCTGAGAGGAGAGAGAATATGCTTTGGTTCAGAGCGCCTGAAAAGGTATACTTTAAGAAGGGCTGTCTGCCTGTCGCACTTGACGAATTGGGCAGCGTTATGGGCAAAAAGAGAGCGTTTGTTGTAACCGACTCCTTCCTGTTCAATAACGGCTACACTAAGCCTATCACCGATAAATTGGACGAAATGGGGATCGCTTATGCTACCTTCTCCGACGTTGCCCCCGATCCCACCCTTGCTTGTGCGATAGAGGGAACCAAGGTGGCGAACTCATTCCAGCCCGACTGCATTATCGCAATAGGCGGCGGTTCCGCAATGGACGCCGCAAAGATCATGTGGGTAATGTACGAGCACCCCGAGGCTGACTTTATGGACATGGCTATGCGTTTTGTGGATATAAGAAAACGTATATACACCTTCCCCAAGATGGGCGAAAAGGCTTATTTCGTTGCTATCCCCACATCTGCGGGCACAGGCTCCGAGGTCACTCCCTTCGCAGTTATCACCGACGAAAAAACAGGTATCAAATATCCCTTGGCAGACTACGAGCTGCTGCCCAACATGGCGATAGTGGACGCCGACATGATGATGAACGCACCTAAGGGGCTTACCTCCGCTTCCGGTATCGATTCACTGACACATGCGCTGGAGGCTTATGTGGCAATGCTGGCTACTCCCTTTACCGACGGTCTCGCCGTTGAGGCGGGCAAGCTGATATTCAAGTATCTGCCCTCCTGCTACGAAAACGGCGCCAATGATCCCAAGGCAAGAGAGGAACAGGCTCACGCATCGACGCTGGCGGGCATGGCGTTCGCCAACGCATTCCTGGGCGTTTGCCACTCTATGGCTCATAAGCTGGGCGCATTCCACCACATTCCTCACGGTATTGCCAACGCTCTTATGATCGAAGAGGTTATCCGCTTCAACTGTGCGGAGGCTCCCGCCAAAATGGGCACGTTCTCTCAGTACGCATATCCTCAGACTAAGGCTAAATACGCCGCTTTTGCGACCGCTATGGGCTTCGGCGGAAAGAACGACGACGAAAAGGTAGAAAATCTTATCAAGGAAATCGCCAAGCTCAAAGAGAAAATCGGCATTAAGAGAACCATTCGGGAGTACGGCGTGGACGAAAAGTACTTCTTGGACAATTTGGACGCAATGACCGAGCAGGCATTCGACGACCAGTGCACCGGCGCTAACCCTCGTTATCCCCTTATGGAAGAAATCAAGGCTATGTATCTTAAAGCATACTACGGAAAGTGATGGAGGTAAGCACAATGAAATTAGATAACGTTATTGCAGTAAGAAAAGACAAGACCGTTTACCGCGACGGCGACAAAACCATCAAGGTTTTCAACGAAAACTACTCCAAGGCGGATATTCTTAACGAGGCGCTCAACCTGGCAAGGGTGGAGGAAACGGGTCTTAATGTGCCCAAAATCGAAGAGGTGGGCGTAATCGACGGCAAGTGGTGTATCGTTACCGATTACATTGAGGGCAAAACCCTGGCTAAGATCGCAGAGGACAATCCCGAAATGGAGGACGAATACCTTAAGCTGTTTGTTGAGATCCAGCTTAAAATTCACAATCAAAGATGTGCGCTGCTTACAAAGCTTAAGGATAAGATGAGGAGGAAGATCTCCTTAAGCGGCTTGGACGCCACTACCAGATACGAGCTTTCCGAAAGACTGGACGGTATGCCCAAGCACATCAAGCTTTGCCACGGCGATTATATACCCACAAACATTATTTTGAAAAGCGACGGCACTCCTTATATTTTGGACTGGGCTCATGCTACTCAGGGCAATGCCAGCGCCGACGTTGCCAGAACCTATCTTCAGTTCAACCTTAAGAATAAGCCCGAGCTGGCGGACAAATACTTGGAGGCGTTCTGCGATATGAGCGATACCCCCAAGCAGTACGTGCAAAGATGGATGCCTATCGTAGCCGCTTCTCAGATGGCAAAGGGCAAGCCCGAGGAAAAGGACTTCCTTACACGTTGGGCAAGCGTTTGTGAGTATGAATAATTTATGACGCAATATACTGTTATGGTGACTGTTTTGTCTTGGTCACCATAACTTTGTATATTGAACAAACTATATTTTTGAAAGGACAACAGCAATGATCAAAATCAATGTATGCGTTGGAAGCTCCTGCCATATCAGAGGCTCATACAGGATTATCGAGCTGCTTAACAACGCCATAAAGGAAAATAACCTGACGGACAAGGTAGAGGTATCCGCCGCATTTTGTCTGGGACACTGCATGAACGGTGTTTCCGTAAAGGTAAACGATCAGATCTTCGGGGTAAACGAGGACAGCTTTGGAGAGTTTTTTGAAGAAAACGTAAAGCAGCCGGCTCTTGCCGACGCATAAGCAAAAAGGCAGGGTGATAATATGAGTCAATATCTTAAACTGAAAAAATCCAACTGCAAAAACTGCTATAAGTGTATTCGCCATTGTCCCGTAAAATCCATACGCTTTTTCGATAACCAAGCCTTTATTGTGGAAGAAGAATGTATTCTCTGCGGGCAGTGCTTTGTAGTCTGTCCCCAAAATGCAAAGGAGATCCAAAACGATGCGGAAAAAGCCAAGGCTCTTATTGCCGGCGGAAAGCCCGTTATAGCCAGCGTTGCGCCCTCCTTTGCGGCTAACTACGAGGGACTTACCATTACGGCTTTAAAAAATGCGCTGAAAAAATTGGGCTTTGCCGACGCCGAGGAGACCGCCGAGGGCGCTACCGCCGTGAAGCAAAAATATGACGAAATGGTGGAAAAGGGGGAACAGGAGCTTATTATCTCCTCCTGCTGCCATTCGGTAAATCTGCTTATCCAAAAGCATTTCCCAGAGGCGCTGCCTTATTTGGCTAAAACGGTTTCTCCCATGCAGGCGCATTCCTTGGAGATCAAGAAGAGAAATCCCGAGGCTAAGACTGTATTTATCGGTCCCT
>JAMPBF010000071.1 GCA_023666805.1 Bacillota bacterium | reverse complement strand
GCCTTTCAAAATACTCTTGGGTGCAGGCGGCGGCAAGCTCCTCGGAGCAAACTCTGCCGTATTCTCCCAAGATCCTTATGATACGGCTTCTGCACGTATTCAGCGGGATTATGGCAAGGCGGTATTTATCCCTTCCGTAAAAAAGCTCGGAGCGGAATTTTGCGCCGTTCTTCTTCTCCAGAACAAGGCAGCGGCAGGCTAAGCCCAGATCCTCCCCGCACTCGGTCTCGAAGATCAGAGGCGACACACCGCCGTCCAAAAGCTCGCCGCTTTTGCCGGTTTTTCGGTCAAGGGCGCTGACGTAAAGCATACAGCCGCCGTCCATTCTTCTGAAGGCTTCCACAAAAAGACGGGGCTGACCGTTTAAAAGCTGCGCCGCCATTGCCGCACTCTCGGGCTTGCAGTCGGATTTTAAAAGCCGTCCTATGGCTCTGCGGCAGCTGCTCCCCTCCCCCGACAGGATCTCATAGCAAAGGCTGTTTTTGTCCATATCCTCGGCGGTGAGAGTGAGCTTTAGGGTAGTTTTTGAGAGAATATCTATCTTCATAAACAAATCCTTTCGGTTTTAGAGGTTCCCTTATTAAATAAGGCTGCATTTTGCGGCTGTTGCTATACAGAGGTTTTAATGTTAAATTCCACTGAAAAAAACACTGAGGAAAAGAAAAGCTTTATGCAGCGCTTGGAGGCGGAGCGAATTATGGCTGCCGCCGAGGAAGAGCCCGAAAACAAGCGCAGCTTTTTCGGCAGAAAATATCACTCGGTCTACGGCGACCAGCTGGTCTGCCTTTGCGCACTGCTGGTGATGGCGGTATGGCGCTGGGGTCTCAAATCCCTGCTGCTGTGCGTTATAAGCGTGCTTGTCAGCATGTTTACCGACTATATCTGCTGCGTGATGACCAAAAAGACTTATAATCCAAGGGACTTATCCACCATTGTCAGCGGCATGGCGCTGTGCCTTATGATGCCCGCCACTCTGCCCTACCGCTACATTGTGTTCGGGGCAGCCTTTGCCATGGCGGTAAAGCACATTTTCGGCGGCAAAAACAACTATGTTTTTAATCCCGCCTGTCTTTCCTTTGCCTTTATGGCGGTCTGCTGGCCCTCTATCGTGCTGATGTTCCCGAAGATAGGCGACGAGATCCCCGTCTTCGGCGCATATCAGGGTACTCTCTCCTCGGGACTGGAGAGCTATCTGGTAAGGCTTGGCACGGCGCAGGCGCTTTCCGCAGAGGACATATTCTTAGGCAACTTTTTGGGACCCATCGGCACGACCCACGTATTAATACTTATGGTCTGCGGGGTTTGTCTTATGTTCAGAAGAGCCCTTTCCCCCACAATAACCTTGACCACTATTGCCGCATTTGTGGGTGTTTCCTTTTTGTTCCCGGTTCATGACAACGTGCAGCTTTCCGTTGTTATTGAGCTTATCTGCGGCAACCTGCTGTTCGGTCTGCTGTTTCTTGCCAGCGACCCGCAGACAATGCCCCGTTCGGCCTTGGGCAAGGTCTATTACGGCATAATTATCGGCATACTTATGGTGATCTTCCGCCACCTTACCAATACGGAGACCAGCTTTGCCTTCGTGCTGCTGATCGCCAACGCCGTTTCTCTCCACATAGATCTTTTTGCGGAAAAGACCGTGGAGGGCATAAAGAGCTTGGGTCGGTGGATAAAAACCTCCTCGGGCAGCTTTGAGAGAGCAAGAAGCGCAGCGCAGAAGGAAGCTCCCGCCGAGGAAAAGAAATCCTTGGGAGATACTCAGGAAATTATTGTACCTCTTATGAATTATAATATGCCCGCAGTGGACAATAAGATTATAAAAGCGGCAAAAAAACCTCCGAAAATTGTAAAAGGCGAGGACGATTTGCCTGTTATAAAGGAAAAAAGGGATAATCCCGTAACAAGCTTTATAAAAAGCCAAAAGCTGAAAAAGCAGCAGGAAAAAAATCAAAATCTTGTTTTAAAGCAGATGAAGCAGGCGATAGCGGAGGACGACGGCAAAAAGCCCCCCGAGGAAGACAAAAAGGACAGCCCCTCCGACGCCGCCGCAGCCGAAAACGAAAACAAACCCGAATAGCTTTCGGCAAAAACCGTGAAAATTAGTGCAAATCAACGTTAAATTAAAAGGAAATATAAAAATGGCAGAATCAAATGCAGGAAGGGTAAAGCTTTCCGACGGATTTTTCAGACAAAACGCAGTGCTGATGAGCGGGCTCTTTGCGGGACCGGTCATCGGCGCCGCCACCAATGTGGAAAACGCCTTGGCGGTATGCCTTATGTTTACGCTGGTGACGACGGTATCGGTGGCTCTGTGCAGGCTTTTGCCGAAAAAGATAGCCTTTGCGGTAAGGATAGTGCTTTATGCGCTTATCTCGTCGCTGGTCTACATACCCGTCACCCTGCTGGAGGAGCTGATATTCCCCCAAAGCCTGCTTCAAAGCATCGAGCTTTACTTGGTGATCATAGTGATCAATCCCTTTATTCTCTCAAAGACGGAAAGCCGTTTCTTTCTTCGCCCCGTGCCTATGATGTTCAAGGATCTGGCGGGCTTTGTGCTGGGCTTTGACTTCGCCTGCATTTTGGTGGGAACGATAAGGGATATTCTTACGGACAACATAGTGTTGAATACCATTATACCCATGCCGATAGAGATCCCCGCCGCAGGAAGAGTGTTCGGCGGCTTTATACTGGTGGGTATGCTGGCGGGACTTATCAGAGCGATTTACAACAGGTATGTTAAAATGAAGAAAAAGGCGTATGTAAGTCAACACTGAGCGCTTTAACGCATTCGACCCGAGCGCCTGCGGTGCGCCGTATTCCCGTCGGGCAGCCGTCTCTTCTTCGCCGCATTGGCTTAAGCGCTGCGCTATGACAGCCTCAGAGGAGCCTTGAAGCGGTAAGAGAATACGGTTCGAGAGCGGAAATCAGAAAACAGAAAAGAAATAATATAAAAGGAACACCAAATGGAAACAGTTTTTACTCGGTTATTAACCGCCGCCCTGCTGGGCATATTTATAGAAAACGCAGCCTTTGAAAGAGCGCTGGGCGTTAACGTGCTTTTGTATGCGGCTCGGAAAAAGGAGAATCTTATCGGTATTTTCGTGGGAGCGATCTACGTCACCACCGTATCCTCGGCAATAATTTGCTTTACGGATAGGTATTTTTCTTCTTGGGAATACTATAATATAATGATACCCTTTATTTATATACTGGTGGTTTCGGCCGTATACCTGCTGACGCTGATGGCGGTGTGGAAATTTTTTCCGAAAATCTTCCGCAGGGTAAAGAAATACGTGCATTTATCGGTATTTAACTGTGCGGTGCTGGGAGCGCTGTTTATACAAAGCCAAATAGGGGGCACCTTTGCAAGCTATGTGGGCTACGGCGTCGGCACGGGACTGGGCTTTCTGCTGGCGGGCTATCTTATTTTTGCCGCAGAGGACAGGCTCAACTCCGAATCCGTTCCCGCCGCCTTTAGGGGCATGCCGGTCACTATGATCTATATAGGAATAATCTCGCTGGCGCTGAGCGCCTTTTGGAGCTGAAATCATCGTAAATTATTCGGCGGCATAAAAATTTATGACGGAGTTATCTTAAAATAAATGATTGACATAAAAGACCTGCAAAATTTAGCCTCTGACAGCAAAAATATTATCATAACAGAACACATGCATATACGTTTAAAGCAACGTAAAATAAAATTTTTTGATCTTAAAAAAGTCTTATTGACCGGTGAAATAATCGAACAGTATCCAACCGGTTACCCTTACCCTTGCTGTTTGGTGCTGGGTACGTCGTCGGACAACAAAGCGATTCATATCTGTACCGGCTTGGGCGAAAACAAACTATGGATCATAACAGGGTATTATCCCGATTTAGATAAATGGGAAAAAAACTACAAAACAAGAAAGGCGGTAAAATAGTATGACTTGCTTTTATTGTAAATGCGAAATGGAAAAATCATATACAACCTATGTGGAAGAAATCGGTCAAAGCTTGATTATAATCAGAAACGTTCCCTGCTACAAATGCAGCGATTGCGGTGAAAAAGCATATACGGGCGATGTAATAGAGCGGCTTGAGGAAATTGCCGAAAGCCTTAAGAAAACCCTTACGGAAATAGCGATCGTAAATTATTCGGCGGCATAAAAATTTATGACGGAGTTATCTTATGAAAAAGAAAATGAACGTTAAAATAAAGCACAGCAAAAACAGGCTGTACAAGAAAAGGAAATCCACGGGGAGAAAGATCCTTGAGGGAGTTCTTTTGATTGTGCTTATCGGCGGCTTAGGCTTTTTGGGCTACTCGGCGGCAGGGCCTATCATAAGCTTTTTTAACGGAGAGACCGAGACCGGCACCGTGACTGCCTGGACGCCGGACGAAAGCCTTATAAGCGAGATAAACTCTTCTATCGGCACAAACGACCTGTCCCAAAACGAAAAGCCCGTTACTACCGAGACCTCCCTTAACAGCGGCATCGGCAACTACCTTTTGTCGGAAAGCGACTTGGCGGATTACCCCACCCTCTCCAACGCATTAAAAGCCGCAAAAGCCGCAGGGTACGAACAGGTTTTGATCCCGTTGAAAAATCTCAAGGGCAATCTTTTGTACAAAACCGATATGGCGGCTGTAAAGGACACCGAGCTGGTCATCGGCACCATGTCGGCGGTGCAGATCGTCTCCGCCGCCAAATCGGCAGGGGTGATCCCCAAGGCGGTCATTCCGGTGATCTACGATTCGGAGACCTCCGCTTATGTTGAAGACACGGGCTTCCGCTACGCCGATGACAGCTACGCATGGCTGGATAATTATGCGGACAGAGGCGGCAAGCGTTGGAACGACCCTTATCTTGACGGCACGAAGCAATATTTCTCAAATCTCGCCAAGGAGCTGACCGCTGCGGGCTTTGAACAGGTGATACTATCCCAAGTACGCTTCCCCGAATTTCTGCCCTACGACCAAACCATACTGGCGGCAAGAAACTTCACCGAGGACAGATACAAGCTGCTTTCATCACTGTATAATACCGTGGACACGGCTGCCGATAAAAAAACGGCTGTGGAAATAGATATAAAGGACGTTTTGGAAAAATACGGCACGGATTATGTCAGAACGGCGGAAATACTGAAGGATAAAAGCTTCAGCGGCACGGTATATCTTAAGGTCACTCTGGCGGATTTCGGAACAAGCTTACAGACAGGCGAAAACTCCTCCATCGCCCTTCCCTCGGATCAGGTGAAAAAATGCACCGTTCTTATCGAAAAGGCGGCGCAGCTTATGGGCACCAATGTCACCGTTATCCCGGTCATAAATCCCCAAGGGATCTCGGAGGAGACGGTCAAAAGCTGTTATGAGGCGCTGAAGGCGGAGTAAAAGATTTTACCCCTAAATTTTCCCGTTATCTATTGCAAAAAAATTTCACTTATGTTATAATTATAAACGGTATATATTTCACCCAAGAAAGGAAAAGCATTATGAAGCACATCAAAACGGTAAATAAGGCTAATCTTAAGGCGACCGCTGCCAAGGGCGGCTGCGGCAAGTGCCAGACCTCCTGTCAGTCCGCTTGCAAAACCTCCTGCACGGTTGCCAACCAGAGCTGCGAGGCTAATAAGTAAGTCGAAAATCAAAACACAAAGGGGCTTGCGGCAGGATCTCTGCTGCAAGCCTTTTGACACAGGAGTTATTTAGGAAATGGAAAACAGAATACACAAATACAAGCAGGGAGACAATTATATAGTACTGGACGTAAACAGCGGCGGAGTTCATGTAGTGGACAAAATGATCTACGATATGCTGGATCATATCTGCCCCGAAAAAAACGGCAAGGATCTGGGCACCTCCGCCGAGGAGGTGGCAGCCAAACTGCCACTGTACGACAAAAACGAGATCGCCGAGTGCTTTGAGGAGCTGGAGCAGCTTTACAGGGACAAGATCCTCTTTTCCGAGGACGAGTACAGACAGTATGCGGACAAAACCCTTAACGCACCCGTAAAGGCAATGTGCCTGCACGTTTCCCACGACTGCAACCTTCGCTGCGAATACTGCTTTGCGGAAACGGGGGATTTCGGAACGGGCAGAAAAATAATGACCCCCGAGGTGGGAAAAAGGGCTATAGACTTCCTCATAGAAAAATCCTTCGGCAGAGAAAATCTCGAGGTGGACTTTTTCGGCGGCGAGCCTCTTATGGCTTGGGACACGGTAAAGGAAACCGTGGACTACGCAAGAAGCATTGAAAAACAGCACGGCAAATGCTTCCGCTTTACCATCACCACCAACGGCATGCTTCTTGACGACGAAAAAATCGAATACATAAATAACGAAATGTCCAACTGCGTTTTATCCTTAGACGGCAGAAAAGAGGTCAACGACCGTATCCGCTTCACCCCCAACCGCAAGGGCAGCTACGACGTCATCGTGCCGAAATTTAAAAAGCTGGTGGAGGGGCGCACCAAGGAAAACCGCACCGATTATTACATAAGAGGCACCTTTACAAAGTATAATTTGGATTTTGCCAACGATATTCTGCATTTTACGGAATTGGGCTTTAAGCAGCTTTCGGTAGAGCCTGTGGTCACCGACGCCAAATTCCCTTATGCGCTTACGGAATCGGATCTGCCCGTTGTTTTCAAGGAATATGACAGACTGTATGAGATAATGAAGGAAAATCCCGGCAAATTCAATTTTTTCCATTTCAAAATAGATCTGGATCAAGGTCCCTGCGCCATAAAAAGACTGAGAGGCTGCGGCTGCGGCAACGAGTATGTGGCGGTCACCCCCGACGGCGAGATTTATCCCTGTCATCAATTCGTGGGAATGGAGGACTGGAAAATGGGCAACATATTTGACGGGGCTATCGATAAGAATATCAAGGACTATTTTGCCAAAACTCACATATACAGCAAGCTGGGCTGTTCGGATTGCTGGGCGAGATTTTACTGCTCGGGCGGCTGCAACGCCAATTCCTTCCAATACGAGGGCGACGTGCAAAAGCCCAACAGGCTTGCCTGCGAAATGCAGAAAAAAAGGATAGAGTGCGGTATCGCCTTGGAGGCGCTGAAAAAAACCGATTTTTGACAGCTTCGCAATATTTTTTCCACAAATTTTACCTTTGACTTTCCCTACATCTTAAAATTTCCGACACATTTTTTTCACAATCGAAAACTATAATCTGAATTGTAGACAAAGGAACTACATAAACGGAACTGAAAGGAAGATGTTATATGTACGAGAATAACGAACCTTATAATTTTACAACAGACCCCGAGAAAAATCAAAGCACTGAGACCGAAAACAGCGCCGAGACCGAAAAGCAGGAGGCGGCCAAGGAAAACGCCGAATCCCAAGACACTCGGGAAATCGATATTCAAAAGGCCGAAAACACCGTATACAACGGATACAGTCCCGAGGGAGAAACCGTCCGCAGAAACAGTCAGCAGTACCAACAGCAAAACGGCGGACAATGGGGAGTAAACGGACAAATCCCCTACAACGCTTACGGTCAGCCTTACGGTTCATATCAGTATGACCCTTACCCCCAACAGCCCCCCGTGCCCGCCAAAAAGAAAAAGAGCAATAACGGCGGCTTGGTTGCGGGACTTTTGGTGGCGGCGCTGGTGATCGGCGGTGTAAGCGGCTTCGGCGGCTCTTATTTGGCAAGGCGGCTGGACGGCGAAAGCGTTTCCGCCTCGGGAAAGCCCGCTTCCACACAGCACGGCAATTTTTCTCCCGATGAAAACGAGCATAATTCGGGTCCGGTGGAAGAAAACCCCTCTCCCGAAAACAGTGAAGCTTCGGACGGACTTATTACCGCTCCCGACTATGTCAAGCCCGACAATGAAATAGACAACGACCTGTCGGGGCTGTCAAATATGGCGTCGATAAACAATTCCACCGAATATACCTATAAGCAGCTTTACGATAAGGTAAACGAAAGCGTCGTGCTGATAACCAGCTATGTGGACATGGGCAGCGGCGAATACGAAAAGTACGGTACGGGAAGCGGAGTTATTTTCACCACCGACGGATATATCGTAACCAATAACCATGTTATAGAGGACGCAGGAAAAATTTCCGTTACCGTTGACGACAAATACAGCGATAATGTTGAAATGGAAGCGGTTTTGGTGGGCACTGACAGCGCCACCGACTTGGCTATCCTGAAGATCGCAAGAGACGAGCCCTTCACCGCTGCGGCGCTGGGGGACAGCGACAAGCTGGATATAGGTCAGGAGGTTTGTGCAATCGGCGCACCCTTGGGTCTTAAAAAGAGCATTACCAACGGTATCGTATCGGGTCTTAACCGCTATACCGACAGCAAGGGCTACGTTTTAAGCTCCATTCAGACAAATGCAGCCATTAACCCCGGCAACTCCGGCGGCGGACTTTTCGATATGTACGGCAACGTGATCGGCATCGTCAACTCAAAGCTGGTCAAGGTAGACAACGGCGCAACTACTACCGAGAACTTAGGCTTTGCCATAACCATCAACGAAGCCAAGCCCATTATGAGCGATCTTATCAACTACGGCTATGTTAAGGGCAGACCTATGTTAGGCATCTCCGCCCACGAGGTCACCAGCTATGAGGCTCAGATCTACGGCTTAAAATCCACGGGACTTTTGGTGGCGGAAATAAGCGAGACCGCTCCCGCAGCCAACAGCGAACTGCGTATAGGCGATCTGATCACCCATGTCAACGGCGAAAGAGTTGAGGTTTTGGAGGACGTGCAGGAGATCATCAAGAACATGAAGGCGGGGGATACCATTCAGGTCACCGTTATAAGGACCTCGTCGGAAAGCAGCGGCTATTTCACACATACCACCTCCAAGGAATATACCTTTGATCTGGTGCTGACTGCCACGGAATAATGCTAAAAATAAAACAAATAACCGAGGGAGCTTTAGCTTTAACCCTCGGTTATTATTATTTTACTTATTTTTACTTACTGCATTTTTTCACCAACTCCAGAACGCTGTCGTAGTCCGTCTGCATTTTTTCACCAGCTCCGCAAATTCCTTGTCGTCCCTATGCTCCGCCAGCTCCAGAACGCTGTCGTAGTCCGCTGTTCCCTTATACTCGGAATTTCTTAGGATCATTCCGAATTCGGCAACTGCGGCGGCGAAATAGAAATCGTCGGATAGGCTTTCTTCTAATTTTTCCTGCGGCACCGCCGTGTCCTCCTGTATGCTTTCCTCACTGCCTATGGGCTTATAGCGGGTGGAGATTTTGCAAATATCGGTGCTGCCCGCTCCCGACTGTGAGGAATATTCCAGATCGTATTCCTTCACCTCTTGAGCCGAGCCTGCAAGGGCGACCTCGTAAAGCACCGTCACGCTGTGCCCTGCGCCCAGCTCGCCTGCGTCCTTAGTATCGTCGGTGAAATCCGAGTTTTCCAGCATGCGGTTTTCATAGCCTATAAGGCGGTAGCCCTTGACCGTATCGGGATTAAATTCCACTTGGAATTTAACGTCCTTGGCGACGGTAAAAAAGGTAGCTCCCTTTTCCTCTATAAGCACTCTTTTTGCCTCGTTCAACGAATCTATGTAGCTGTAGTTTCCGTTGCCGTTGTCCGCTAAGGTCTCCATTTTGTTGTCCTTGATATTGCCCGTGCCTACGCCTAACACGGAGAGATACACTCCGCTCTCCCGCTTTTCCTCGATAAGCTTTTTTAGCTGACTTTCGGAGGTGATCCCTACGTTAAGGTCGCCGTCGGTGGCTAAAATCACTCGGTTTATGCCGCCGTCTATAAAGTGCTTTTCCGCCAATTTGTATGCGGCTTCTATTCCGCCGCTGCCGTTGGTGCTGCCCGACGCCTCCAGGGAGGAGAGAATATCCAGTATTCTGTCCTTATCCTGTATCGTTCCGCCGTCTATAAGGGTGTCGTTTCTTGAAGCGTAGGTGACTATCGAGATCCTGTCGTTTTCGCTCATATTTTCAATATAAAGGGAAAACGCCTTTTTTATAAGGGGCAGCTTGTCGTAGGAATACATAGAGCCGGAGGAATCTATAAGAAACACCAGATTGGATGGCGGCATTTCCGAAACGTCTATTTTCTTGGTCTGAAGTCCGATCTTCAAAAGCTTGGTGTTTTCGTTCCAGGGACAGTCCCCTATCTCAACGCTTGTGCTGAAGGCCTTGCCCTCCTCGGGCTCGGGGTAACCGTAGGAAAAATAATTCAGCATTTCCTCTATTCTCACCGCTCCCTCGGGCACGGCTTCGCCGTTGTTTATAAACCGTCTGATATTGGTATATGAGGCTGTATCCACATCTGCGGAAAAGGTGGACAGCGGCTCCGTTCGGGGACTTTTAAAGCCGCCCTCGGTTATTGACGAGTATTCCTCGGTGTTGTATTCGGTATCATAATCCGCCGCCATGGCGTAACTGACTTTTCCCGCATTATCGTTAGGCGCTGCTCCGTTAGCGTCCGTCATTTCGCTGCTTTGTGCACAGCCGCTGAGCGTTATGGCTGATATTAAAGAAAGCGCTGTTAAAATTTGCTTTTTCACTGAATTGACCTCCTTTTGTTTTTTTACAGTCAACGCCAAAAATTTTTGTCGTTTGCTATATTATACCTATTGAAAATCCGAAAGTCAATTACAAAAGGGTTACAGTTTGGTTACAATTCGGTTACAGTTTTACGGCTGCTCCACATCGATGACCCTGGCGATCCCCTGCTCTACGGTAAAGCTCACCTGATTTTCTCCGAACGCCATAGTATACACCCTGCGGGAATCCTCCTTGTAGGCGGGGCGGGGGTCTTGGCTCAGAATTTCCTTTAAGCCCTCCCGTTTTTCGGCGGGAATTTTTTCCAATAATTCCATGGGAAAATCCACCTGTAATTTTCCCTCCTTTTCCTGCAAGGCAAAGCCCGAGCTTGCCTCGGGGCGGCTGTCGGCATAGGGGAGATAAGGCTTTATGTCCAATATGGGGGTGTTGTTCATCAGATCCGCTCCTGTTACCGTTAAAACGGGAGCACATGCACAGTCTAAATCTATCTTCTCTAATTTTACCGCCGACATTCCTATGGGATTGGGGCGAAAGGGGGAGCGGGTGGCGAAAACGCCCACCCGTTTATTCCCGCCTAATTTCGGGGGACGCACGGTAGGCGACCAATTCTCTCTTGCCGCTTCGGAAAACTGCCAAATAAGCCATAGGTGGGAAAAGCCCTCTAAGCCTCTAAAGGCTTCTTTAATGCGGTATTCGGGTTCAAAAATTATTTGGGAGCTCAGAGAATTTATAATGCCGCTTTGTCTTGGTATGCCGAACTTTTCGGTATAGTCGTTTTTTATGTGGGCAATGATTTTTACGGTTATTTCCTGCATCTTTACCCCCTGTTGTAAAGGTTCATGGCTTCGTTTATCCTTCCCTGCACTATCAGCTCCGCCGCCTTTGCCGCATTGGAGAGGGCGGGCTCTAACCTCTCCCCCTCCTCCTTGGTAAATCGGGACAATACCCAGTCCGCCAGATCGTAGTCGGGGTGGGGCTTTTTGCCCACTCCCACTCTTATGCGGGGAAAATTATCGCTGTTTAAATGCAGGATTATGCTTTTCATTCCGTTGTGACCGCCGTCGCTGCCCTTTTGCCTTATTCTCAGCCGTCCCACGTCTAAATTAATATCGTCGTAAATAACCGTAATTTTTTCGGGAGGAATTTTGTAAAAGCTTGCCGCCTCCTCTACCGCTTCACCGCTGTTGTTCATAAAAGTGGTGGGCTTCATTAAAAGGCAGCGCTTATCCCCTACGGCGATCTCGGCGGTAAGGGACTTGAATTTCAGGCGCTTTATCTCGGTCTTGTGCGCCTCCGCCAACACCTCCGCCGACATAAAGCCGCAGTTGTGCCGCGTGTCCTCGTATTTGACGCCCGGATTGCCCAGTCCCGCAATAATGTATTCTATGGGGGCTTGGGGCTGCTTTTCCTTTTCTATCTGCTTGAATATATCAAAAATCGACATTGTTTATTTTTCCTTTTTTATTATTATACTGTTTTCGCTTTAAAAGATAGACGAAGTCTGTATTTTATACTGTTTTCGCTCTAAAAGATAGACAAAGTCTATCTTTTAGAGCCGCCGCA
>JAMPBF010000070.1 GCA_023666805.1 Bacillota bacterium | reverse complement strand
AAACGGCGTCAGCTTGGCGGAAAACCGACCAGAGGGAGGTTTTTCGACAAGCTGAGCAAACGACAAAATTTTTTGGCGTTTGCTATTTGCCGATTCGCATGGAGTGAGCAAAGCGAACGGATATGCGAGGCAATTTAGATAAGTTTTTATAGTCAACGTCAAATCATTTTTGACGTTGACTATAAAATGCCCTTTTTTAAATTGCTGCTGATTGGGGATTGTATTTTGCGGCGCAGCACTTTTTGCTATCGGTATTATCTCCTCGTCAGCTTTATCACCTGAAATGCAATCTGCGAGACTGTTGTAATAGATTTATAGATCTTCTTGTTTACATTATCAAACAAATGTTTAACATAGTTCTCCGCCTCGCTGCATTTGAAATCACTATTCAGGCCGGATATATGACAACTGGAATAATTGTTATTATTTGTTCCATCACTTTCCTCTCTCAAGCTGCTGTTAAAAGCATAACAATCGCGAGAGGGAGCATATTTTGTGAAAGACAACTGACCCTTTTGAATCTTCACCAGTTCGTCAGCTTCGTCCCCGTGAAGCCATTTGGAATTGAAATCGTCGGCGTTGTCATTGCCGATCATTTCATAAATATCGCAGCATATGTCAAACTCATCACTTTGGTTAATCCTACTCAAGATACTGTTTATGCGTTTGACCCCATCTATAATTTTTGTGCGGCTGTGGCTAACGCAAATATAGTATTCTTTTTCTGTAAATATCATAGAACCGAAAGCGCCGATAAAACCCTCGAAATAATCGTCGTCAAGCTCATTAAGTATCTTCGGGAAAAAAATTACATTCTGCGTAAAGTTCTGACCGTTTCTTTCTTTGCAGTATTCCTCAGCAGACTCATGGCAGAACTGTATTTCGTTAAAGCACTTTTGTATTGTTTCGTCCGCAGCGGATATTGCAGGATGTTCCGCTGTATTCGGCGGAATGAAAAACTTGTTCCAGTCAGATATATCCACGCCGACGTAAGTCATTTTGATATCCGAATATCGCTTGTCGCAGGAAGCGAGACTTGATTTCGCATATGCAAGAGAAAGCGCATCCAAAAAAGAACCGCACCCGAAAGACGTAACTCTCAGATCTGTTTTGCCCGAAGCGAGCATAGACCTGAGCACAATATCGTACATTAGCGCATATTCAAAAGCGTATGCAGCAGAGTATCTGCATATGTACATATTATTTTTGGCTATGGATATGTCATTGTCACACAAATAACCCGCGTTCTCCGAGTTGACGTAGTCGTGCTGTATTCTTTTTGCGATTTCGTCCGTAAGCCTTCTGTTGCCGTCCATGTGACCGTCAACAAATACTCTGAGTTCGGAAAGGCAGTTGTTGGTTACTTCAATCAGTTTTTTTGTTATGGTACACTTAATCAGTTCATCGTTTGAAATCGTAATTGAAGTATTTCCGCTTTCCTCAAGCTTGTTCTGTATAAGCTCTTCCTCCTTTGATGTTGTGCCGTCCGTGGGAATCCTAAGAAAAATATCTTCTGCGCCAAGAATTTCGCTCATCCACCTATTTTTCAGCTCATCACATTTTCTTATCTTGTCCCATTTCGATCTATCCTCTCCGCCGCTGCGGTGATACGCACCGTCAACCTCGATTATCAGCCTGACCGTGTTTCCTTGGCAGACGACAAAATCCAGCCGAGAATTTTTCGCATATTCAAGCAGCTCCTCATCTCTGCACTCGGCGGCGTTTCCGCCTTGGAGAGCTTTAAGGGGAACTTCCCTTAAAACCGTATGATTGTCCGGCAAAATTTCAGAAAGCACTTTATGCACACAAAGCGCAGGTGCGGAGTTGTCCGAAGTGCGCAGACGATGCTCAGGTACGGATCTGTCCGAAGTGTACCGACGATAGAGCGGTACTTTGTCAAATACCGAAACTATGCCCGATTTGTGCAGACCGTAAATTCCCTGCGGCTCGGGACACTTCTCCGAAATATAGTTCATCAGCTTGCAGTAGAACATATCCTCGGGGCTTTGTACGGCAGAGCTTCCGCAACAAAGAGAATACCCCGTAAGACGTTTCTGCACACTGTCGGGAAGCCACCGTGAGGACGTTATAACGCAGAATTCCTTTTTGGCTCTTGAAACGGCAACGTTAATCATACGCATTTTCTGACACCAAGGCGCATAGTGGTTGTAATCCTCAACCGTCAGGAAATACACTATATCGTAACCCTTGCCCTGAGCCTTATGTATGGTGAGCTGGGGTATATTTTCGGCTGTCGGACTGTCTTTGCTTTCATCGTTTTCCTCTGTTTCCTGTCCGATTGCCGCCAGCCTTTTCTTCAGAATTTGAAGCTCCTTTTTGAACGGACATAGAACCGCAGCGCTCAGTCCCTGCTCGGTTATAAGCCGGAGAACTCTCGGAAACTCCTCGTTAATGAAAATTTCTATCTGCTTTTGGTTGCATTTGTATTTTTTTTCGGAATTTTCACTGCTGTTATTGTTCTCGTTCTCATTATTGTCATCATACAGCTCCTCGCAGTAATCTCCCTCGTACCATACCGCCCGCATACGGAAATCGCCGTTGGAGAGCGTTTTCACATCAAGTCCCCCGTTATACACATATTCGTTACAGAAATCAATAATTGACGGGTGACAGCGGTAATGCTCGTTTAGAAAAGCCTGCTTCGCATTCGGGAATATCTCTTCGCACACGCTGAGAAAGCTTTTTCCGTCAAATTCTCTGTATATTTCCGGGGTATCCTCATAGCCCTCGGGTACTTCAGCCATTCTTTTATTGATAACGGGTGCGAGCTGATTGTTGTCCCCGATAAGGACGATATTTTTCGCACGGCTCATTGCGGCAAGTCCCAGCATAACGCTTACCTGAGAGCATTCGTCAACAATGACATAATCGAACTGACCGTCGAAATCCTCCGTGATTTTAAAAATTTTCCTAAGAGAATGGATTGTGCTTGAAAATATGGGACGCTGCCGCAGAAAGTCGGGGTCGATTATTTTATCTTTGTAATCTATGTAACGGACGGCGGTTGTATCGTTTCTGTTATCAAGCTCTGTACGCCAATCACAAATTCGAGACTTGCTTCCGAGAACGGAAAAGCAGTCGTAAAGCCTTTCAAGCATAGGGTCGTTTCCGCATTCTTCCGATATTTTGCTGTAAATGTTGTCTAACGCCTCGTTGTTTGAGGAAACAACGGCAATTGTTTTTTCAGGATATATCCCGTGAATTACCGAAATAAGATTAAGTATCATTTCCGTTTTGCCCGTTCCCGGAGGTCCCTGTACCAGTGAGACAGGATAACTTAGCGCATTTGAGATCGCCTTCAGCTGCTCTTTGTACGGCGGGGTAACTTCGCTTATGTGCCGCTTGATTACATCTTCGGGGACAGGTGCGTTTTCAGAAAGATGTATCAAGGCATCTCCCAGAAAAGTGCGGACAAGCTCGTTCTGCTCGGCGGCTTTGTTAAAGGGGAAGTAATCCTCCAACGAATACGACAGAGCTTTACCATTCTCGTCTCTTCCGATTTTTTCGGCAAGAGCGCAGTAATAATTCCATATTTCGTTCAAATCAAACACACTCCAATACAATTAAAATAAGGTAAGCTGGTCAGCCCCGCCGTCCGATCCGTCATCTGCGCCTTTCTGCTTATATGAGCGGACGGGTCTGTCGGTAATTATGTCGTTTTTCTCGTCAATTCTGTCGCAGAGCAACGGTAAATTTACATCATAATGCGCTGATTTTTCCTCAACCGTTTTCGGGCGGTAATTTGCGTAGCAGTAAACGCAGCCGTGAGAGCATGTGTCATAGCTGCCGATGTCGTCGCATTTCACGCATTGACAGTTAGGACGCTGTCCGTCGGACTTAACGCTCAGCTTCGACCCGGTTATGCGTTCGATCAAAGCTTTGTCAATACAGCTGTTATGCACAATTCCGTACTTTTCTGCGGATATATTTTCCGCACAGGAAGCAAGCGCCAAACCGTTTTCTTTTGCGGTATCCGCCATATTTTTCAAAAACCCGTCAAGCTCCTTCGGGGAAAGCTTTTTTTCTCTCAGCCGCATAAGGCTGCTGCGGTTTTTCGACGCATAAACGTCCACAAGGCTGAACACGCATTTTTCCGTATAACCCCGCAGCCGTTCCGCAATGTGCGAAAAGCTTTTAAGATGATATTCCGCAGTATAAATGTCTGAAAAAAGTATTGGGTCATACCGCCATATGACCCGTTCCCTGCCGATTCTTTCGGAAAGCTCGGCAAAGGTTTTCAGGCGGGTCTCGAGAGTCGGTATATTCGGCTCGGCTTCTTTTCCGTAATTATTTACGGTGTATTGAAAATAATAGTCATACCCTTTCAGTTCGTCAAGCCGATCAAGCATCGGAGCGGGGTTTTTTGACCAGAACACTATGCAGTCCACCGTTTCCGGGGATATTGCGACCCTGCTTACTTGATGAGCATTCATCGGGTTTCTTACGTATACAAAACCCTCCCTGATGCGGTTAAAGAACCAATCCGAGTAAAAAGCGGGTATATCCGTTCTTCTGCTGACGCTTAATATCACGTAATTTCCTCCTTAGCAAAATATAAGCAAATTGTATCATATTCGATATTATGTGTCAAGCTTTTTATCCGACAATATTGCTGCTGCCGCATTGGATCGCTTATTGCACTATTTTTTGTGTTTATTTCGTTTGTTTTTGCCTTGGTGACAGGGGCTTATGAAGAAGGGGAATTGCTTTGGGGAAACTTAAATAAGGTTCAAAACATTGACAAATCCAATAAATAGAGGTATAATTAGACATTACGTATAATGAACAGCGAATAATGAACCGATGAATTAATGAATTTAATAAGCACGGAGAGAAAATATGCAGAAAAAAACCATAAACATGCAGTCTCAAGCCACCAGCGTAAAGGGACAGGGCGTAGGCTCAGCCTATATGGAGCAGGTGAAGCTGGTCAAGGAGGGGCTTTCGGATAAATTCGAGATTTACGAAAACGCACATATTGCGGCAGATATAACCCACTATCACACCTTTAACCCTACCTATTTCCTGTTAAAAAACTGGCGCTGCCGCAAGGGCACTTCCGTTTGTTATGTACATACCCTGCCCGAGACCATGGATAAAAGCGTAAAGCTGCCAAAATGGGCGAGGAAAATTTTCTACGCCTATATGATAAAATTCTACAAAATAATGGAGCATTTGGTGGTGGTAAATCCCTACTTTATCGACGCACTGGAAAATTACGGCATAAAAAGAGAAAAAGTGACTTATATACCAAACTTTGTGGACACAGAGCGGTTTCACCCTATTTCAGCCGAGGAAAAAAGTGCGGCAAGAAAAAAATTCGGGCTGCCCGAGGATAAATTCACCGTGCTGTGCGCAGGACAGTTACAGGTGAGAAAGGGCGCTTTCGACTTTCTGAAATGCGCCGAGCTGCTGCCCGACGTACAGTTTGTGTGGGCAGGCGGCTTTAGCTTCGGACTGATCTCCGACGGCTACAAGGAGCTGAGCAGGGTGGTGGAAGATCCGCCTCACAACGTTAAATTCTTGGGGATCGTGGAGCGGGAGGATATGAACCTTGTGTACAATGCGGCGGACGTGATGTTTTTGCCCTCCTACGACGAATTGTTCCCCATGACCATACTGGAGGCTATGTGCGTAAACATGCCTATCCTGCTGCGGGAGCTGCCTATCTACGAAAACATACTCTTTGATTTCTACTACGGCGAAAGCGACGTAGAGGGCTTTGTAAAGGCGATTTCCCGATTAAAGGACGACAGCGGTTATTACAGCAAGGGTGCGGAAAACGCCAAAAGGGGCAACGGCTTTTACGAAAAATCCAATGTGCTTAAAATGTGGGACGATTTTTACACCTCGGTTTTAAAATAAAAAGGAGCATTGCTGAAAAATGAATAAAAGATCCAAAAGGCTTAATCTGATCATATGCGGGATAGCTTTTGTGATAATGATCGTCTTTTTGTTTTTCGTGGACGATCCCAAGGAGATATGGAAAGCTGTGATCAGCGCCAAGCCGCAGTTTATGCTGCTTACAATAGGCTGCATGGTTCTGTATTGGCTTTTGGAGTCGGTAAACCTTCATTTGGTTGCAAAGGAGGTTCACCCCGAGCAAAAATTCAAAAACAGCCTGTCCGTATCCATGATAGGTCAGTATTTTAACTGCATAACCCCCTTTTCGTCGGGAGGACAGCCCATACAGGCTTATTACCTTATGAAATTCGGCGTGCCGTTGGGCTCGGCGCTGACCGCCCTGCTGAGCAAGTTTATCGTGTATCAGGCGATGCTGACGGTTTATTCCGCCTGCATACTGATTTTCAGGCTGAATTACATCACGGAAACCGAGCCCATAATGCTGCCTCTTGTTATAATCGGCTTTATAGTTAATACTGCGGTAATCGCAGGGCTTTTAATGCTGGCGTTTTTCCGCAAGCCCACGGTGAAGATCGCCCATTTTACCGTAAGATTATTGGGCAAGCTTCGCATTGTAAAGGACGTGGACGCAAGGCTGAACTTCATTGACAATGAAATGGAAATGTACTATAAGAATTTTCAGTTTATAAAAAAGCGCCCTGTTTTGATCCTTAAAATGTGCTTTTTTACCGTAATACAGCTGACGGTGTACTTCGGGATTTCCTATGTGATATATTTGGCGTTCGGATTGTCGGGCAGCGATTTTTTGACCATTATCTCCTGTCAGGCATTCGTGCTGATGATCTCCGCCTTCGTGCCCCTGCCGGGCGCACTGGGAGCGGCGGAGGGCAGCTATGTGCTGTTCTTTAAGGGGATATTTGGCGGATATGTGCATTTGTCTACCGTAATATGGAGGTTTCTCACCTTCTATTTGGCTATAATCGCAGGAATGGCGGTTTCGCTGGCGGTCAACAGGAAAAATAACTTCAGCGATGAGGAAGCCGTAAAATAGAGGACAGTTTCGGCAGAAAATCAAAACCACCACTTCAGTGGTGGTTTTGATTTTCTGCGCTGAAAGCGCAAGCCGATTCCCGCTGGGAATTTAAAAAAACATAGGTTGAAATCCGCAGAGCAGAAAAGAGAATACCTTAACAAAGATACAAATTTAATCAAACTTAACCCCAAAGCCTGAAAGCCTCAAAGCCGTCTGCCAAAGACAGATCCTCACATCTTCACCGCATATCCTCCCGTCTTGATCTGAAGCCTGAGCTTGTCCGAGATAAGGGCTATAAATTCGGAGTTGGTGGGCTTTCCTTTGGTGTTTCTGATCGTGTAGCCGAAATACGAGTTTAAAATATCCACGTCTCCCCTGTCCCATGCAAGCTCTATTGCGTGGCGGATAGCTCTTTCCACTCTTGAGGAGGTGGTTTTGAATTTGGCGGCGACGGTGGGGTAAAGAAGCTTTGTGATACTGTTTATCATCTCGCTGTTTTCAACGCTGAGCATTATTGCGTAACGCAGGAAATGATAGCCCTTAATGTGAGCGGGAATACCTATTTGGTGGATTATATCGGTCACTATGCACTCCAAATCCTGCTGCTCGGCGGTCTCAGCGGGCACGGCGACAGAAAAGTCCATGGTAATGTCCGCATTCCCCTTGCTGACCTCGGCAATGGTTTTCATAAGAGCGGACGCATCAAAGGGCTTTACCAAAAAGGCTCTTGCGCCTAAGTACATCAGCTCCTCCTCTGCGGCGGGCATGGAATAATCAGAGGTAACGATGATAACGGGAAGCTGCGAAGTCAATTTTTTCATTTCCCGAATAAGCCCGGAAGCGTCAAGTCCTGCCATTTTCGCTTCCATGATCACAATGTCGGGCATGGAATACTCCTTCATATATTGAAGCAAAACCATGCCGTTGGCTTTTCGGGTAACCGCAAAGGCTCCTGCGGATTTCAACGTGTTTGCCCACAATACTCCCTGATCGGGAATGTCATTGCCAATGAGAATTTTTGAATTGTTCATTTTGTTCTTCCTTCCGTTTGTAAATTTTAATAATTTTCACAAAAATGCAGCAAACCGAGAAAATTTGGATAGAAGCCTTTGTCATCGCACTTTTTTGGACCACCGCATAAAAGCTTAACATTGCTGAAGCAAGCTATTTTTTCTTGTGTAAACTCATAATATCACTTTATTTTGATTAAATCAAGATATTTACGAAAAAAAGTTGATATTTTTTCAGATATTATAAAAAACCGCATTTATAAACCATATAAAGGCGGTTTTTACAAATTAGTTAGAAACCTAACATAATAAAATATAATCATTTTATCAATTTTTTATTTAAAATATCCACAACAATGTCGAATAATGTCAAATTTAAGCAGGTATTTTAAGATCATCGCTTCCGCTTTTGCCGTTGCCGATAGTGGAGGAAATGTCGTACATATTTTCCGCAAAAATTCCGTAGCCCCTTGAAATATCGTTGACAAAAACGTGTGTGACTGCGCCTACAAGCTTCCCGTTCTGTATAATGGGGCTGCCGCTCATACCCTGTACAATGCCGCCCGTTTTGGAAAGCAGCTCCTTATCGGTAATTCTGATAACCATATTTTTTACTGCCGATTCGCTGGTAAAATTCACCTTTTCTATCATAACGGAGTAGGGCTTGGGGGCGTCGCCCTCCAAGGTGGTGAGCAGGGTCGCTTCTCCAATCTCCACCTCCTGCTTTAAGCCCAAGGGGATAGCGCCGCTGTCGGGTATATTGAAGCTTTCGCCGAAGATACCGCAGTCGGTATTCATCAAAATGCTTCCTGTGGAGGCGGCGGACAGAAACGTGCCGCACAGCTCTCCCGGGCAGCCGTTAAGTCCTTTGATCACGCTGTTTATTTTAACGGGGACGGTCTCTCCCCGAGAAAGAGGCAGAGCGTTGCCGGTGTCCATATCGCATACCGAGTGCCCCAAGCCGCCGTAGCTGCCGTTTGCGGGGTCGTAGTAGGTGAGCGTGCCTATTCCGGCACAGCTGTCCCTTGTCCAGATCCCCAGCTTGTAAAGCCCGTCGGTCTTGGATCTGGCGGGGGTTATGCTGATGTTGATCCTATCCTCGCCTCTGAGCACGGTAAGCTTGGTTTTATCGCCGTTTAGCTGCACCGCCTTTGTCAATTCGTCTCCCGAGGAAATTTTTACTCCGTTGGCTGAAATTATCACGTCTCCCAAAAGCAGTCCGCCCTCCTTGGCAGGCGAGGAAAGAGAGACCGTTCCCTCAACGGCGCCGTATTCCGTGACCATAACTCCGTCGGTGAGCATTTTAAGCCCGAACGCCTCCCCCGAGGGGATAAGCTTGGGGAAATTTACATAACTTACCTTAACGTCCTTTATCGGTATAATGCCGTAAAGCATAAGAGTCATTTTTTCCGAGGTCTTGCTCTCCTTATAAGCCGCCGCAGCAGGCATTACGGTATCTCCCGCCGCTGCCGTGACCGAAGGATAGGCGCTTACCTGAAAGCCTCGGTTTTCGCTTCGGTAAAAATTGTCAGGCAAAACGCTGTTATAGAAAGCCATTTGCACGAATAATACTACCGACAAGCATAAAATCAATATATATAACCGCTGCCAAACGTTCCCCGTCTCTAAGGCGGCGGATCCTTTCTTTCGGTTCGATCGGGGCTTAAAATCCTCAGCCGAGCCCCGATATTGCTTCGCAATTCCGGCAGCTTGCTCAAGCTGCCGCTTTAAGCCTTTTATATCTTTTTTCATTTTACGCTCCTTTCAAATTGCGCTGCGGGCGATCGGTTCGGTACATCAAGCAAAAATCGCCGCAAAAATAATATCTGCAATCGCACTGTCATTATGTTAGGAATTTTTTAGAGCAAGACGGGGAAAAGCCTTTTGCAGTGCGGTTTTCAAATATTATCAAAATGCATTAAATTATGTAAAAAAAAGTGGGCTTTTCCGTAAACGCTTACCGTCTTGCATTTCCTTTAAATTTGTGGTATGATTATCAAGTACAAACTTGGAAGGACTTTCAAAAATGAAAATAGCTATTAATATTTTAAAGGTTTTGGAGATAATTATTACCGCAATTTGGGGGATACTTTTGGGAATTATTGCCCCGCTGCTTTTTAAAAGCGGCGATATTATTGCGCAGGAGCTGGCCGAGCACCCTGTGTTTACGGTATGGATCGTAAGCTCCTCGGTATATCTGATAGGGACGCTTATCCTGATGCTTAATTTTTACAAAATTTCCCTGTGCTTTCATGCGGCAGGGCTTATTTCGTCAATATACATATACGGGGTGTTTCAGGGGCTGCTGGAGGATATAAACGGGCGGCTTGCCATGCTGTATATGCCCTTGATGCTGCTGACAATTTTCACCTTGGCAATAGTTATTATTGCGAATTTCGACAAAATTAACCGAATTTTAAGCAAGGGAAAGGAAAAGCAGTACGAGGCGGCGCCCTCTCTTCTCGGAGGCGAGTATAAAGCCGAAAGCAAGAAAAAGGGAAAATGATCGGTCTTGTAAAATTTTTCAACTCATAGTAAGAGTAAAAATGCAAAAAATATCTTCGGGGAGCATATTTCCCCGAATATATTTAAGGAGAAATGAAAATGGGAACCGAATTTGCCAATAAATCTATAGAATGTACCATAAATAACTGCAAGCACCACTGCTGCTGCGATAACTTTTGCAGCCTTGAAAGAATAAAGGTGGGAACACACGAAAGCGACCCCACCGTAATTCCCTGCACCGACTGCCAATCCTTTGAGCTTAAAAGAGACTGCCGCTGCTGACAGAAAAAAGCAAAAACAAGAGGTTGAAAATCAGCCTCTTGTTTTTTTTCGATATTTGTACGGAGAAGTCAATATTTGCAAAAAAGGAGCCGCCTGCCGCAGCTCCCAAAGTCTTGTATTTAATTTTTCTCGATAACATCGAGAAGCTTGTCGGAAAGAGCCGACCAATAAAGCGGGAACAATGCGTCCGCACAGCCTAAAAAGAACATATTCCTGTTATTGATCACGGAAAATTCCTTGCCGTAGGTGTAGACCCAAGATTTAAACCACTCGGTGTCGAAAATAGGCTCGTCCTGCTCTCTTGTTTTGGCATATCTCATATTGTTTTTAAAATCGGCGGTAACTATGCCGTCAATGTTTTGAGCTCCCGAATCGCAGACCGCCTTGAACAGATCCTTAAGGTCGTTGTCGGTGAAATTGCTTTTGGCGGGAAGGTACATTTTAAGGAAGGGGAGCCTTACGGCAAAGGCATAACGGATAACCTTCTTGATAACCGAAAACTCCGGGCGGTTAAGATCGCCGGTTTTTTCGGGCTGGATTTTGTAGCCCAAATTATTTAAAATGCCTGCGTCGGAAATATTGCTGAGAGCTACCTTAAAAATATCCTTTATGTTGATATTGTAAAAATCCTCGTAGGAAACATAGTAAATGTATTTAAGCGCTTCGTAGATCGAATCGGCAGCAGCGTTTACCACCGACGCCATGGATAAAATTTCAGCTTGTGTCATATCAAAACTTCCTTTTTTATTAGTGTGCGATATTTACTTATGTATATTATAGCAAATAATTATATAATTTGCAAGGTTTTTAGGGAAGTTTTTTATGAACCTGCGGTTTTCCCTTTAAACAGGCATTTTACAGTGCAAATTGAAAACGGGCGCTTCGGCGAAAAAACCGTTTTCAAAAAAACGCTCCCGCAAAAAAGCCTTCTGTATAGTTCAGCAGACAGACCGCATGAGCGCCCGCAGCCTCTTCTCCCAAGCCCGCACCCTCCTCGGTGGTGGCTTTTACGTTTACCCGATCCCGGGTAATATGACAGTGCCCGGCGAGATTTTTACTGATTTCCTCGATATAGGGCGAAAGCTTGGG
The DNA here is from genome assembly GCA_023666805.1 of Bacillota bacterium. GTDB lineage: Bacteria > Bacillota > Clostridia > Oscillospirales > Ruminococcaceae > Ruminiclostridium_E. The sequence goes on along the minus strand of JAMPBF010000070.1, from coordinate 397 downwards.
CTTGAGCATTACCACCGTACAATCGATATTGCCTATGGTAAAGCCCTTTTCCTCCATAAGCTTTATCACCTTATCCAATAAGGTCAAGCTGCTTATATCCTTGTAGGCATCGTCGGTATCGGGAAAAAGCTTTCCTATGTCGCCTAAACCCGCCGCACCCAAAAGGGCGTCAATAACGGCGTGGGTCAGCACGTCGGCGTCGGAATGTCCCATAAGCCCTTTATCAAAGGGAATGGTTACCCCTCCTAAAACCAAAGCTCTGTTTTCCGCAAAAAGATGTACGTCATAGCCGTGACCGATACGCATATTTTTCTCCTTATATATAAGCACCTAAGCACCCAAAGCGCCGATTTTCTATCGTCGGAAAAACGTCCGTACTTTGATCGAAAATCGGTAT
>JAMPBF010000006.1 GCA_023666805.1 Bacillota bacterium | reverse complement strand
GCAAGCCGATTCCTGTTAGGAATTAAATAAAACATAGGTTGAAATGCGCAGCACATAAAGAGAACACCTTTAAAAAACGGTATAAAATACGCCTACGTAATCCCTGCGCTGAAAGCGCAAGCCGATTCCCGTTGGGAATTAAATAAAACATAGGTTGAAATGCGCAGCACATAAAAAGGAACACCTTTATAAAAGACATCTCCGTAATCCTCCCGCCAAAGGCGGCAAAAGCCGTCTGCCAAGACAAAAAGCCGTCTGCAAGACAAAAATAATAACATTTTACCAATTTCCCACAAAAATTTCGTTAAAATTTTGTCATTATCAAGCTCAATATTTTGTTGACTTAAAGTGTAATAAGGGGTATACTATAAATAATTAATTAAAAAAATAAATATATTTTGAGGAAAAGCAAAATGGATATAACCAAAATTTTAGAAAAGCTGTGTACTGCCGAGGGCGGAGTGAGCGGCGGAGAAAAGCAGCTGCATCAAGCTGTTTTAAAGCTCCTTAAACCCTATGCTCCCGATGCGGCGGCTGATCCTATGGGTAATATTACCGCCGTAATAGGCGAGGATACGAAAAAGCCCTTGCTGCTGCTGGACGCTCATATTGACAGAATAGGCATGATCGTGACCCATATCGATAAGGACGGCTTTTTAAAGGTAAGCGGGATCGGAATGGACAGACGCAGTCTTTTGGCTCAGACCGTCACCGTTTACGGACGGAAAAAAAGCTTTAAGGGCATAATCTCCACATTGCCCCCTCATGTTGATGCGGACAGAAAGAAAGCGCCCAAAACAGAGGATATTGCCATTGATGTGGGCATGACCAAGGAGGAGGCGGAAAAGAATATTTTCCCGGGAGATTTGGTTCTGATCGACGGCAGGTTTTCAAGACTTGCAGGCACAAGAGTATGCTCCCCTGCCACCGATGACAGAGCGGGAGTTGCGGCTGTTTTGTATGCGCTGGATCTGTTGAAAAAGGAACGGGATCTGCCCTTTAGAATAGCGGTGCAGTTCGCAGCACAGGAGGAGGTGGGCTGTAGGGGCGCCGCAGCTTCTACCTATAATCTGAATCCAGATTACGCCATTGCGGTAGACGTAAGCTTTGCCGTAAGCAGCGGTGTTTCCTCCAATGAAGCGGGAGAAATGGGAAAGGGCGTAATGATAGGGATTTCGGGAAATTTAAGCAGAGATATGTTTAACAGACTGACCGATACCGCCAAGAAAAAGAAAATACCCTATCAGATAGAGGCAATGTCAAGAAGCACAGGAACAGACGCAGACCCCATTGCGGTAAGCAGAGGCGGTGTTGTTACAGGCTTGCTGTCGATCCCTCAAAGGTATATGCACACCCCCTGCGAGGTGTTGGATACCGAGGATATTAAGGCGACGGGCAAGCTGATTGCGGAATTTATTAAGGGGGGATTTTAAATGAGCCTTAAAGAAAACGTAAAGGAATTATCCGCCCTTTTAGGCACCAGCGGAGATGAAAAAGAGGTCAGGGAGGAAATTATCAGCCGCCTTCCGAAAAACGTAAAATATACCGTCGACAATTTGGGCAGCCTTATAGTTGAGAAAAAGGGCAAAAAAAGACCCAAGAAAAAAATAATGCTCGACGCACACATGGACGAGGTGGGCTTTATCATAACCCATATAGATGATGACGGAAGTCTTTGCTTTGCCCCTGTTGGAGGAATTATCCCCGCTGTGGTATTCGGCAGACAGCTCGTTTTTAAAAACGGCACAATGGGCGCAGTGGCGGCGAAGCCTCTTCACCTCTTGGACGGAGACGAAGAAGACAGTCAGCCCAAGCTTGACAGCCTCAGGATCGACATTGGCGCAAAGGACAGGGAAGAGGCGGAAACGCTGGTGCAGGTAGGCGACTGCGCATATTTCAGCAGCGAGCAAACGGATTTCGGCAGCGGTTTTATGGCAGGCAAGGCGCTGGACGACCGAGTTGGCTGTGCAATAATGTTAGAGCTGATAAACAAGGAGCTACCCTATGACTGCACCTTTGTTTTTTCGGTGCAGGAGGAGATAGGCACAAGAGGCGCAACAGCCGCCGTATATACGGTAAACCCCGATCTGGCGATAGTTATAGAAGCCACTACCGCCTGCGACATCAGCGGAGTAAGCGGGGAAAAGCAGGTTTGCCGTCTTGGAGAGGGTCCCGTTATTTCCTTTATGGACAGAGGCACGGTTTACGACAGAGAGCTGTTTGCCTTGGGCTTTGAAACCGCTGAGGAGATAGGAATAAAGTGTCAAACCAAATCCGTAGTGGCGGGAGGCAACGACAGCGGCGCTATCCATAAGTCTGTGGGAGGAGTCCGTACAACGACGGTATCCGTACCCTGCCGATACCTTCATTCTCCAAGCTGCGTTATAAAGGAATCGGATCTGACGGACACCTTAAAGCTGGTGGAAGCACTTATTGACAGATTGGGAAAATTATGATAACACAAATTGACAGTAAAACTCTTCACAGGCTCTTAAACGAAGCAAGGGATATATTTTCCTTAAAGCTGGCGGCTCTTGCCAAGGCTTATGAGGGGTATGAATTTTGTAAATTTTACGGCGCAAAGGATATTCTTATCGGCAAGTACTATGAGGAGCTTATAATTCGAGCCAAGGGCGGAATATCCGATGAAGCGGCGGAGGAATTGTCGCTGTTTCTAAAGGTGTGCGGCTTTAAAAATGCCTTGTGCAGTCTTGAAACGGGGAAAAGATTGGAGGCTCTCGGCTGGTCAAATACAAGCGAAAGCGAGATCTTCAGATTTTCCTCCTATCTTATACCCGAAAACGAGCCGGTTCCTCTGTTTTCGGAGCTTATGGAAAATCCGCCTTTAGATGAGGTTTTTCCCATAATAAAGGACGGATTTCCCGATGTAAATTATGACGACTGGTACACGGATCTAAACCACAGGATACGTCACGATTGCGCAAAAGTGTACCTTTACGGCGGCGCTACCGCTGCCGTTATGGCGGATATAAACGGCGGAGCGTTTATATCCTTGGTTGCCGCCAAAAAGGAGGAGCGAGGCAAGGGCGAGGCAAAAAGCCTTCTCCGCTGCTTGGGGCTTCACTTTGAAAAGCAGGGCAAGGAAGCGTCGGTATTGTGCAGACAAGAGCTTTCCCCGTTTTATAAAAAAGCGGGCTTCTATGAAGTGGGGAGAACCGTAACCGTTTTCAACGGGTGAGGCAGCACGGAAGAATACAGGCAAGGAATGAAAAAGAGGATATTATGCACGTTTTTAATTTTGACAAAAAGCTTACCGAGATTGCCGAAAAGGCGCAGGACAAGGTATTTGACACATTTCTCAGGATAGAAAAGAACTGCTGTCACAACAGCGAAAAGGTGCTTAAGGCGTTTATTGACAGCGGCGTTTCGGATATGCATTTAAAGGGCACCACGGGCTACGGCTACGGCGACGTCGGCAGGGATAAGATCGATGAGGTTTACGCCAAAGCCTTCGGCGCAGAGGACGCCTTGGTGCGCCACGGCTTTGTAAACGGCACTCATGCGATCACCACTGCGCTTTTCGGCTTGCTGCGTCCGGGAGATACAATGCTTTCCGTAACGGGAAGACCCTATGACACCCTGGAGCAGGTGATTTTTGCGGAAAGCGGCGGTTCGCTTAAGGAGTTTGGGGTCAAATACAGCCAAATTGACCTTCTCCCCAACGGAAAGCCCGATTTAAACGAAATAGCGCAGCAGGCAAGCGCTGCAAAAATGATATATGTTCAGCGCTCCAGAGGCTACAGTCTGCGTCCCTCGCTAAGCGTTTCCACCATAGGCGAAATTGTGGAAGCGGTCAGAGCCAGCGGCAGCAAGGCTGCGGTGGTGGTGGATAACTGCTACGGCGAATTTGCCGAGTGGGTAGAGCCCACCTCGGTAGGGGCGGATCTGATAATAGGCTCTCTCATTAAAAACCCCGGCGGCGGAATTGCCTCTACAGGCGGCTATATCGCAGGCAGAAAGGATCTGGTGGAGCTGTGCTCCTATCGCTTGACCACCGTGGGTGCAGGTAAGGAGGTAGGCTGCTCCTTAAATCAGAACCGAGAAATTTTAATGGGCTTTTTTAACGCTCCGCTGGCAGTGACAAACGCCCTTAAAACATCCGCCTTTGCGTCGGCATTTTTCGAGGAGCTGGGCTTTGAGACCTTTCCCAAGTATCGGGAATACAAAACGGACATAATCTGCTCCGTCAAGCTGGGCACGCCCGAAAGGCTGACAGCCTTTTGTGAGGGAATACAGAGTGCAAGTCCCGTGGACAGCAATGCAATGCCCGAGCCTTGGGACATGCCGGGATATAACTGCAAGGTGATCATGGCGGCAGGCTGCTTCACCAACGGCAGTTCGATAGAGCTTTCCGCAGACGCACCTCTGAGAGAGCCTTATGCGGTATGGCTTCAGGGCGGGACCTCCTACTATGCCGCAATGGCGGGAGTTATGAACGGCGCCCAAAGAATGTTGGACAAGGGCTTGCTTACGCTGCCCGAATAAGCTGCCGTAAAATCCCTCACAGGCAAAACCATTATTAAATCAAGGAAAGCAGGTAAAAAATTATGCGCAGTATGACAGGCTTCGGCAGAGAACGTGCGGTGATCGGCGGCAAGGAATATTTGGTGGAGATCAAGTCGGTGAACAGCCGCTATTGCGAGCTTTCGGCAAAGGTCCCCAGAAGCTATACATATCTTGAGGAAAAGCTGAAAACCTTGGTGAAAAGCAGGATCAGCCGAGGAAAAACGGAGCTTTGGCTGTCTATAAACGAAATCGAAGGCAGAGAAACCTCCGTCACCGTAAATCTCCCCGTAGTCAGGAATTACTTGGAAGAAATGCGCAGCTGCTGCGGTGAGCTGAACCTTATGGACGATTTAAAGCTCTCCGATATTTTCCGCATGACCGACGCATTTACGGTAGTGCGCAGCGAGACCGACGAGGAAACGATTTGGAACAATGTTCAAGCGGTTGCCGATAAAGCCCTTGACAGCTTTACCGCCATGAGGGAAAAAGAGGGCGAAAAGCTTAAGGCGGATATTCTGTCAAAAATCGACAATATTGAAAAGATGATAAATCAGGTGGAGGAGCTGTCTCCCGAAACGGTAGAGGCATACCGCCAGCGGCTTTACAGCAAGCTTAAGGAAATTTTGGAGGACAAACAGATCGAGGAGCAAAGGATCCTTACCGAAGCGGCAATATTTGCGGATAAGGCAGCGGTGGACGAGGAGACCGTAAGGCTTCACAGCCATTTCAAGCAGTTTAGGGAAATGGCTGAGGCGACCGAGCCTATCGGAAGAAAGCTGGACTTTTTGGTGCAGGAATTAAACAGAGAGACAAACACCATCGGCTCAAAGGCACAGGATCTAAGAATAACCAAGATCGTTATCGAGGTAAAAAGCGAGATCGAGAAGATAAGGGAGCAGATCCAAAATATTGAATGAAAAAAGTCCTGAGCGGCCATTGTCTGCTCAGGACATTTTGTTATATGCAATAAGACCTTCGGCTCAAGACTGTGCGCCTTTGTCTCTTTTTGCGATCTTGATAGCCGTTTTGGTCATCTCGGAAATCACCCTTGACCTCAGTCTGTCGGATTTTTCCGCATATTCCTCCTCGGACAGAGAAAATTCCGGGCGCACGGATTCCAGCACGGCTCTTGTAAGCTCCCAAAGGTTATTGTCGACGGGCTCGAGCTTAAAACGCTTTACTACCGATTCCAGCTCTTCGTTAATAAGCTCCAAAACCACTGCGGTTATTTGGGGCTTTTTTTGTTGGGGCTTGACCTCGGGCGTCGGGGCTTCCGACGGCGGCTCAGCCGCTATCGGCTCTTCCGCCTCCTTGGGCTCCGCTATAAGCTCCGATTCCACCGCAGCTATTGCCTCCTTCAGCTCCTCTAACTCCTGAAGCTTTTGAAGCTCTTGGAGAGAGGTCAGAGGCGCATGGGAAACAGGGCTTGCCGCAGGCTCAGCCTGAACGGGCTGCCTTTGAGGCAGGGCGTGCTCCTGCAAGGTGGGGTTGACCTTTTTCGCCGTGCCGCTTCCCATTAAGTTCATTACATGCTTGGTTTTAGCCGTTCTCGACATATCCGCTCCTACATTTTGGTTTTGATAATTGCCGTGGGAATTATCAAAACAGTTTATTTATTGCAAAAACTGCCCCACAGTTTTCTGTGCGGCAGTCATATACGGGTCATTATGCATCCTCGGGCAGCGGGTGCTTTCTGGGTCTTCCTCTGCCTTGTTTTTTCTCCACGCGCTGGGGTTTTTCCATTCTTAAAATCTCGTATACAAGATCGATATACTCCTTTGCCGCCTTGGATTTGGGGGCATAGTCCATAATGGTTTTTGCGTGGGCGGGAGCTTCCGCAATAATAACGCTGCTGCTGATTTTCTGTTCAAAAACATCGGTGTCCAGCTGTTCCGCAATCATATTTGCCAAGTCCTCCACCTCCTGCGTCAAGATAAGGCGGGGGTTGTATTTGTTAAGCAGTATTCCTCTTATTTCCAAGGACTTGTTGTAGTATTTCTTTACCGCAAACACGGTTTCCTTAAGCTGAGCGATGCCTTGCAGGGAAAGGATCTCGGGCACCATGGGAATAATCAGCTCGTTGGAAGCGGTGTAGGCGTTGATGGTAAGTATCGAAAGAGCGGGGGGAGTGTCTATGATTATAAAATCGTAATCGTCCGCCACGGAATTAAGCTGCTCTCTCAGAATATATTCTCTTCCCACGGAGGTAAGCTCCAATTCCGCACCCGACAGCAAAATGTTGGCGGGGACTATGTCGCAGCAGTTTACATGCTGTATGGTGTCGTAAATGCCCACCGTGCCTCTGAATACGTCATAGATAGTATAGCAGTTGTCAGCGTCCGCACCCAAGCTAAAGGAAAGATTTCCCTGCGGGTCTAAATCTATAGCTAAAACTCGGTTGTTCATGGCAGCAAGGCAGCCGCAGAGAGAACTGCATGTGGTGGTTTTTCCCACGCCGCCTTTTTGGTTGGTAACGGCTATAACTTTTGCCATAAGCTTTTGCGCATTTAATTGCCTTAAATGCTCTCCTTTTCATGAATTATATAAATGCCTGTTCTTTTAAAGCGATACAGTGCAAGTATAAAGCAATTGCCCGAAGGTTTTATTTTCGGGCAATGTCAGGTTCTGATCAGGTCAAGGTGTTTCCCAAATCCAAATCGGGAGCTGCGTCGGGGTCAAAAATATGGTAGTTTGCCTTACCGTTCTTCTTAACGAAATACATAGCCTCGTCAGCCGCACCGATAAGTATCTCTGCGTCCTTTCCGTGGTCGGGTGCGAAGGAAATACCCACGCTGGCATTAATGTTCAGGATCGTTTGAATGGTTTCGCAGTTATAGCCCTCGTACAGCTTGTCGATAATGCTCATTGCAAACTCGTCGATAACGTTCACCTTATCCTCGGCAGTTACACAAAGAACAAACTCGTCGCCGCCAAAGCGTCCCGCAATTCCGTCCTCGCCCACGCATGCCTTGATGGTGTCGGAAACATACTTGATGACCTCGTCGCCTACGTTATGTCCGTAGCGGTCGTTGATGAACTTAAAGTCGTCAACGTCTATAAACAGCACGGCGTATTTTTCATTAACACGCTTCATATCCAAGCGCTTTTGAAGCTCCTTGATGAATGTGCTTCTGTTGTAAAGCTGAGACAGGAAGTCGTAGCTTGCCTTCTGAGACAGCTGGAGGTTGGACTTTTTCTTATTGTTAATATCGTTTACGACGCCCATGATCCTGATAACGTCATTGGTTCTGTTGGTGATCGCACTTGCTTTTAAGCTGACCCAAATTTCCGTATTGCGGGTGGTTTTGACCTGGAACTCGTTTTCCACATATTCTCTGGCTCCGCTTACCAAGGACTGCATATCCTTTAGGAAGTGGCGGGCGTCAACGTCGCTCATAAGCGTGTCGAGGAAAGGACCTTCGACCGCATTGACCTTTTCATAGTCCAAGCCGAACAGCTCTCGGAAGTTATCCGAAACATAAAGCGCACTGTTTTCCAAGGTCCATTCAAAAAACATGCTGTCGGATAAGGCGGTAATGGTTTTATGCACGTCCTCGGAAACATAGAAGTCGTCTATCAGGTCATTAAAGGTCTCGGATATGACCTGAAATTCGTAGGTCTTGAAGTCGGGAAGACGCTTTTCTCTGTTGCCTGCATTGATCTCCTCCATTACGGTGATGGTAGGGGCGATAGGGGAAATAGCCCTGCGGTAGATCATAAAGGCGATTATCGTGTCCAATACAATAAATACGGCAAAAACGATAAGTCCGATCAGCGTTACGGGGGTAGCCTTAAGAGAAGCGGCGGAGGAGGGATAGCTTCCTATCCATATCCAGTCGCTGCCCTCTATTTTGCCGTAGGAGCCGTAAAATCCGTTGTTGTTGAAGGCGACATATCTGTTGTTGCCGCTCAGCGAAGCCAAGGAATCGGCGGTGATATTGTCGTAGGGGATCCAGCCCTTAGCCTCCGCAATGCCTCCGTTGATGTTAATGCCCTTGCCTGCACTGTCGATAAAGGCGATAACGCCGTTATGGTCGAAAAAGTTTGAGGAGGAAAGGGTAGTGTTAAGCTGACCGGCACTGGTAATTGCGCCCACGTAGCCTCTTGATCCGCTGGAGGCGGTCAAAGGCTTTATAATGCAGATAACGTCCTCGAAATATTTTTCGCTGGCGGTAATGTTGCTTATGTAAACACTGCCGTCTGCGGTTTTCTGAAGAGTGTCAAAATCCTTATAGGTTTCCTTCAGTATCGCTTCGTTGGAGGCGGCGACATAATAGCCGTTGGAGTCCATGACCACTATATCCAAAAGACCGTTGTCGGATTCCACCTGATTTTTAATAAAGGCGTCCAATTGAGATTTTACGGTATTTACGTCTCCTCCCGCCGCACGCTTTACGGAATCCATTTGCGCCATTGTCGAAAGCTGAGCCGAGTAGCGCTCAAAGAATATCATACAGGATTTAGCCTCGCTGTATGCCGCCGAGCCTGCTCCGTCGGCAACCATGTCTCCGAAGAAGGAGTTGTAGTTAAAGCTGCCCGCCAGTCCCACAATAATTGCGGGGAGCAGGATCGAGGTTACAATCAGGATTTTAAATACTGTTTTGACTTTAAGTTTCATGCTGTTACCTTTCTTTCCCGAGGGAGAGTATATAGAAATTAGTACTATTATTAATGATATTATTTGTCCTTAAGCTTTTCGAGCTGAAGTCTGAATACATATTTGGCGAAAAGCTCTTCGATACCCGGGGACAAATTTACGAATCTGCAGCCGTAGCCTACCGTATCGCCTGCGGAATTTTTCTGAGCTCTCAGAATTTCCGCCCCGATATTTACCATATTATCCTCCAGCATTATTGTGAGCATCATTACGTCGCCCTTTTCCAGCTCCGATTTGCAGGAGCAGAGAAATATTCCGCCGATATTCAGATCCTTGATCTTGGCGATCAGCGGCTTCTCGAAAACAATGCGCTCCTCGCCTCTGTCCACAAAGTTTATAATACAGTCCAAATCGGCTTCGATTTTATAATATCTCCGCCTTTCCTCCATCACCCTCGGATCCTCCGACTTTACCAGGATATTAAGCTGACTGTCGGTGGAAACGGTGACAAATGCCGGATATTTTATCCTTTCTCCGCTTTTTACGCTTGCTATAGTGTAAAGGGGAGTGTTGCGGGGGATCTCGGGCAATCCCCTTCCTTTGATCAGAAGCATGGTGTCCGAATCGCCGCTTGCCTCTTGCAGCAAAAACTGTTTATTTGTCAGGGAGAGAATTTTGGTATTATCCGGAGTAAAAATATCAATTTTTAGAATCCGCTCTTTTGAAAGCATCGCTAAATTGTCTCCTACATTGCATTATAATCGATTTAAGTAAGGCTTGAATGTCTAAGTCACATATATTGTGCTTATATCTCATATATGCACATTATACGGAAAAGAAAAGCCTTTAATATCTTAAGCGTATATGATATACACCAATTATACTATAAAATTTCCCGTAAATCAAGAGGTATGTAAAAATTTCGTAAAAATTATTTTGCGCAATCCAATTTTTTCCACGTTCTTTACAAATTTTAAAATTTGTCGTATAATAAAAATAACGCCGATAAATCAGGAAAGGAGCGCCCGCAATGAACAGCTATTTTCACGCCTACACGCAAAAGTACGAGAAAAGGCGCATTGGGGCGATACTGCTTACAGCGGCGCCCTTGACGGAGCTGTGCATGCTTATAATTTGGGCGCTGATGTTTAACCTTAAGCGGGCGGGACAGCTTGAATTTATCCTTCCCTACTGCATAGCGGTGGCGGCAAGCATAGCGCTGGGTCTGCTGCTGTGCTGGCTGTATTATGTGATAAGCGAGCATTACATTAAATACAACCGCCGCTACACCTATTTTGAAATAACCCAAAAGGCGGCGGTATTCAGCAAATACAAGGGCAGATATATCATTTTCGGAAAAAAATACATACAGCGTCAGGTCTGCCTTATCCCCCTTGAAAAGTACGAAAAAGCATTTCTTGACGAAAAGAAAAAGCATTTGATTTTGATCGGAGAAATAAAGATTTATCAGGGCGAGGATAAATCCTTGGGCTATCACGTTAAGGAGGGCTTTCCGGTGTTTGACAAGTGGTGGTACAACGAGGCGGAGAAATCTTACAAAACGGTGGAGATGATAAAGCTGCCGATGGATTTTCAGCACCCGGGTCAAATAGCCGCCGCTCTTGACAAGGCAAAAATGGATATGAAGAAGATACCTCCGAAAAAGCAGTACGTTTTCAGAGAGGCGGACATAGTAAGAAAGCGCAAGGAGCTGAAAAAGATGGCGGAGTCCAGAAGGTATATGCGCACTTGGTAGATTTATGCTGTATCGCTTTAATTCGCTTTAAATAAAGGCGCAGTCTATGATTTTAAACGGGATTCGGTATTATTTTTGTCACTTTGCACAAAAAGCTTGATTTTCCCCTTGACAATCGGCATTAACGACAAAAAACTTGGCTTAATTTAACAAAAATTATAAAATTAAGATGAAAATTCCAAAAAAGAGGTTGTTTTTTTGGTTTTGATGTAGTATAATTAATTTTACTAATATAGGGTCATATCGAATGAAGCGAATTGCAGGAAAATTGCAGGAAATTTTAAATACATAAAGTAAATCCAAATACGAAAGGAAGAATGTTATGGCGCTTTTTAACACCACGGGTTTCCGTCTGCTGGAAGAGGGAATCGACATTCTTACACGTTCCCAGGAGCTTATCGGTCACAATATATCAAATCAGGACACCCCGGGATATAAATGCCGGTATTTGCTTTTCAGCGGCGTGCTGCAAGACAAACTCAACGCCTCCGAAAACGCCAAGTACAAGAAGGAGCTCCACCTGGCGGACTACACCTACGTTGACAGAAACACCTACGATCAGCCCGACGGCAACAACGTGGATTACGATTCACAGGCAGCTTTGTTTGAAAAGCAGGGTCTTTTGATAAAGGCGCTGGAAAGTCAGCTGAACAGCGAGTTTACTCTTATGCGGTCGGCTATGAAACGGGCTTAAAAGGCTTTAAACAAGCGTAAACGTATTTTGATAACATAAGGAGAATCCCAATGGCATTTTTAAGCAGATTGGACATACCCCTTTCGGGTATGTTGGCGCAAAGGCTTCGTATGGACGTCATTTCCCAAAACATATCCTTTGCCACCGTCACCAATATGGGCGACGGAACGCCTTACACAAGGCAGAATGTTGTTTTCTCCCCGGATGTGGGCTATGACAATTTAAATATCAGAGATTACGTAAACAGGAAGATAAATTCCATGGCCAGCGGCACGGCTTTCGGAGATTTGCTTTCCATGTCGGTGTACGAACGCAACAAAACCAGCGGCAGAGGCGTAGTGGTTTCCGAGGTCGTTGAGGACGAAACGCCTTACACCCCCGTTTACGACCCCTCTCACCCCGACGCAGGGGAGGACGGCTACTACTACCTTCCCAACGTAGACGTGGAGGAGGAGCAGCTGGACTGGGTCGAAGCCACCAACTCCTATGACGCCAACCTGTCGGTATACACAGGTATGATAAAAATGGCGGAGCAGGCGCTGTCTATCGGCAGATCGTAAAATTCGGGAAGCATTAAAAAAACGGATAAGAAAGAGGAATACATATTATGTTTATCGTTCCCTTTTCAACGGTGGTGACCCCTCTTGAGTCGGTCACCAAGGCTTTTGAGCAGCAGGATACGGAAAAGATCACCGACGAAGGATTTAAAAATCCGAGCTTTTTGGACGTTTTTTCCGATATTTTCAACAATGCGGTGGAAACCAATCAGCAAAAGCAGGAGGATATTATTCAGCTCACCTTGGGCAATACGGATAATTTGGAACAAATCCAGTCCAATATCGCCAAGGCGGAGATCGCCACCGACCTGCTGGTAACGGTCAAAAACGCCGTGGTGGATACCTATAACGAAATTATAAAGATGAGTATTTAATATTGTTTTCGTCAGCAACAGGTCATCTTTTATGCAATGACTGCGAAATATAACCGCTGCCGATGTCCCCCGCCTCTTAGGCGGCGGGTTCCATCTCTCGGTTCAGTAGAGGATTAAAATCCCCCACTGAACCTCGGAATTGCTTCGCAATTCCGGCAGCTTGTTTAAGCTGCCGCTTTAATGCAATGAATGCAATAAAAGAAACAGAGGTCGTTTATTTTAATGGATAAAGTAAAAAATGCCTTGCTGAAGTTTGGAGCTGCGGTAAAGGATAAGGCTTCTTCTCTCAGCAAAAAAGCAATAATCACCATCAGCGCCGTAGCGGGAGTGTTGATTTTATCTATCGTGATCTTGTCGATAATAATGAATCAGACCCGCTATACGGTTCTTTACAGCGGTGTTTCCTCAACCGAATCGAGCGAGATCGTTCAGTACGCAAGGGAGACCTTGGGGATCACCGATATAAAGATCAACGGCAACGGCGATATTTTGGTAGACGCAGAGCAGGCGGAGGACGTGAGAGTTGCTCTTGCCATTGCCAATTACCCCAAAAGCGGATATAACTACGACGTTTGGAACAACGGCGTAAATGCGTTTTCCACCAATATCGAGATCAGAGAACGCCAAAAGCAGGATCTGGAAACAAGGCTTATGGCCACCCTTAGGAATTTCAACAAGGTAAGTGAGGCTCTCGTGCTTTTGAACATTCCTCAAAAGGACGATTATGTGCTTACAAACAATGAAGTGCCCAGCTCTGCGGGCGTCACCTTGACCTTGAAGGAGGATCTGTCGGCCGAGGAGGTGGACGGCATGTATAACTTAGTGGCAAGCGCCGTGCCCGGTCTTAACCGCGACAATATCACCATTACCGACCAAAGCGGAGCACAGCTTTTTGCGGATTACTCCACACCCACCGTTCAGGAGCAGTCGGAGGCTCTCCAAATGCAGTACAAGAGAATGGCGTACAGCAAGGACGTAAAGGTAGATCTGGAGGAATCCATCAAGAATATTTTAAGCGGCGCCTTCGAGGACGTAAGGGTGTCCGTGGGCGTTATCCTGAACTTTGACAAGCAGGTGTCCGAGGTGCTTGAATACAGCGCTCCCAATATTGACGAGGACGGCTTCCAGCACGGCATCGTCAGCGACGAGGAGATAAAGCAGGCTACGGGCGGCATCGGTACTAACGGCGGACTTGTGGGCACCACCACCAATGCGGACATAAGCCCCGACTACCCAACCCTTGAAACCGACGAAGACGGACAGTATTATACGGAATATTCAAGGGTAATAAACTATAAAATAAACGAGACCAGAAAACAGATCGAAAAGGACGGCTGTACCTTTGACAGACTTTCCGCTTCGGTAGTGGTAAAGAGCAACAACGACTTTACCGTAGACGAGGAGACGCGCTGGCGCAATACAATAGCAAACGCCATAGGTGCAGATCCCGATTATGTTTCGATAAAGACCGCTCCTTTTGTGGAGCTTACCAACCCCGGCATCGAGAGCGGCAACATAAACATAGGCAATATCAGCAGCGAGGGAATGATTCTTCTTGCGGTCATCATAGTTTTGGGCGTTGTGCTTATCGTGCTTCTTATCCTTGCTCTTAACGCTCCCGGCTCAAGAAAGAAGCGCCGCAACGGAGGCTATGCGCCTTCGGCTGTTCCTGCGGCTGCGGGTGCGGCGGCAAGCGGTGAAGAAGGCGAGGGAGAATATATGCAAGGCGACAGACCCGCAAGAGTATCCGAGGAAGGCGAATTTGAGCTTACCAGCCTTAACGCCGAGGTTCCCGAAACGAGAGAGGAAGCTCTCAAGCGGGAAATCCAAGATTTTTCCAAGAACAATCCCGAAATCGTGGCTCAGCTCATCAGAAACTGGATGAGAGGCGACGAGCAGTAAAAGGATTTTGGAGGCTGCAAAAAACAGAGTGACTTTTTGATATTTACCCTTGAAGGAGGAGATTCAGTTGGCAGAGGTAACAATGGATCAACTGGGCTCGGCGCAGAGAGCCGCAATAGTTTTATCTGCTATCGGTGCGGATAACGCTTCCGAGGTGTATAAGCATTTTTCGGACGAGGAAATAGAAAAAATCACCGTAGAGGTGGCTAAAATGGACTATCTGCCCGTTGAGGTCACCAGCGGAGTGCTTAACGATTTCTATGAATTGTGTCTTACTCAAAAGGTTATTTCCGAGGGCGGCGTAGAGTACGCAAGAGAAATTTTGGAAAAGGCCTTCGGTCAGGAAAAGGCATACAACCTCTTTGAGCGTATCACAAAGCAGTTAAAGACAAAAGCCTTTTCCTTTATCAGAAAAGCGGACTATAAAAATCTGTTGGCGGTGGTGCAAAACGAGCACCCTCAGACTATAGCGCTTATTCTCTCCTATTGCCGCAGCGATCAGGCTTCGGCGATACTTTCGGAGCTGCCCAAAAATATCCGTATCGACGTAGTCGAAAGAATAGCAAAGATGGAAAGCGCCAGCCCCGAATTTACCAAATCCGTTGAGGAAACCTTGGAGAGAAGATTTGCCATGCTGGTCACCACAGGCGATATGGAGATCGGCGGTATCAACTACATAGCAGACGTTATGAACAAGGTTGACCGTTCCACCGAGAAGTTTATCTTTGACGAGCTGGCTTTGAGAGACCCCAAGCTGGCGGAGGAGATCCGTCAGAAGATGTTCGTGTTCGACGATATTGCCGGACTGGATCCCATGTCTATTCAGACCTTTATCAACGAGGTGGACGCCAAGGATCTGGCTGTTGCCATCAAGGGCAGCACCGCCGAGGTTGCCGAGGTTATTTATGCCAATATGTCTACCCGTAAGCGCGAGGCTACTCAAACCGACGTTGAGTACCTCCACAATATCCGCATGCGCGATGTTGAAGAGGCTCAGCAGCGTATCGTTGCCATTATCCGCCGTTTGGAGGAGGAAGGCACTATCACTATTTCCAAGGATTCTCAGGACGAGATAATTGCTTAAAATATAAAATTGCCCGAACCAAGGCAATACCTGCGCCGGTGCGGTGGTAGAGCTTATGGACGGGCAATTTCATTATCAGTTACAAGGTGAAAATTATGTCAGAGGTTATCAAGGGCAACAGCCCAATAAACAACATAATAATAGAAGGCACGGTGGAGATCAGCAACAAGATCGCCGGGCTTGACGACGTTAAGCCCAAAAAGAACCTGTCCGAAGAGGCTGAAGACGCAGAAAATTCGGAGAGCTTGGAGGATTCGCAGGAGCAGACCGACGAGCCCGAAGAGGAGCGCTATACCGTAAATTACGAGGAGTTAGAGGCGCTCAGAGACCAGTACCGCCGAGAGGGCGAGGAGCAGGTAAAATATCTTGTGCAGCGTTCGGAGCAGGAGCTTGCCAATGCCAGAAGCGAGGCAGACGAGATCGTAAAAAAAGCCCGCAACGAAGCCGCCTCGGTTTTGGCACAGGCGGATAAGGAAGCGGAGCAAAACAAGCAGCAGGCAACCGAGGAGGGCTACTCCAAGGGCTTTGAAGAGGGCATGAGCAAGGGCATGGAGGACGGCTACACCGACGGCGTCAAGAAGTGCAAGGAGACCATGGAGGATCTAAGGCGCCTTTATGCCGAATACGGCAGAGAAAAGGACGGACTTATGGCTGAAAACCGCCGTGCGATTTTCGATCTGTCCATGTCCATTGCGGAAAAAATCACCATGAGCGTTTTCACTCAAAAGAGCAAAAACGCTCTTGAAAAAATGATCTCCTCCGCCGCCAAGGAGTTTCGCAAGGCGAAGAATATTAGGGTCACCATGTCCAAGCTGGATATAAGCGAGGATTTTATAGCGGATTCGGAGGTTTTGCAAAAATGCTTTCCTCAAACCGCCAATGTGGAGTACGAGCTGTTGGAGAATGCGGAAAGAGGTACTCTTTTGGTGGAGGGAGATTCGGAGATATTGGACGCAGGCGTTTCCACTCAGCTTAAGATGATCGAGGAGCTGGGCAGAGGTAAATTCCGCGAAAAAGAGCCGGAGCAGGTAACCGAGGTGTTGACCGACACGGCGGAAAATGTGGCTGCGGAGCAGGAAAAGCCCAAAAAGAGGAAGCATACGGCGGCTGATTCGGCGCCTGCCGCCGAAGCACCGACCGAGCCTGCCGCCGACATCGCTGACACCGCTGACGAGGCGGTGGAGGCTGCCGTTAATACAGCTGTCGGGGTTGAGGAAATTCTTCCCGAAGCTGCGGCGGATATTGCTGCCGAAGCTGCGGCGGAAAATATCGACGTGTCTGCGGACGATATTATTGCGGAAGCGGAGGCTGCCTTGAAAAGCGCACAAGCCGCCGATCCAAAAACGGCTGATGAGAATACGGCCGAGATCTCCTCGGAGCTGTCCGCCGACGATTTGGCTGCGGCGGTGGATTCGCTGCTGGCAGAGGCTGACATAGACGGCTTGGGCTTGGATTTGGACGATTTGGAGCAGGATAATTTGCAGGCTTTGGACAACACTATTTCCCTTACCAAAAATCCTGTTGCAGCGGACGACGAATAATGGTAAACAACGATAAACGGCGATAAATAACAGTAACAGCGTAACAATTCGTAATCATAAAATTTGCGGCAGGATTATTCTTGCCACAATTTTTTCTAACCTATATATTTAAGGAAGAAAACAATGGATCTAAAAGGTTTTGCCGAAAATTTAAGGGACTTTGAATCCCGAAGAAGCATGGGAAAGATAGAGAAGATCATCGGTATGACGGTGGAGGCAAGCGGACCTCAGTGCAATATCGGTGATGTTTGCCGTGTTTACAAAAAGGGCAATCGAGACGACTTTATTTTAGCGGAGGCGGTAGGCTTTCAGGAGGATAAGGTGCTTTTAATGCCCTACACCGACATAGAGGGAATAGGTCCCGGCAGTATTGTGGAAAACACGGGGAAGCAGCTTATGGTAAGAACCTGCGACGCCCTTATAGGCAGAATAGTCGATGCTGTCGGAAGACCCTTGGATAACGGCGGCGAGATCAACTACACGGGGGAAATGCCTATTTCGGGAATACCCGTAAACCCGCTTGCGCGACCGAAAATAGCCGAGCCGCTGGAGCTGGGAGTAAAGGCGATAGACGGCTTATGCACCTTGGGCAAGGGACAGAGAATCGGCATTTTTGCAGGCTCCGGCGTGGGCAAGAGCACCCTTATGGGCATGATCGCAAAAAAGGTAAAGGCTGATCTTAATGTGATCGCCCTTGTGGGAGAACGGGGACGGGAGGTAAGAGAGTTTATAGAGAACGATTTGGGCGAGGAGGGCATGAAGCGTTCCGTGGTGGTGGTTGCCACCAGCGACCAGCCTGCAATGCTGCGAAGCAAATGCCCCCAAACCGCTACCGCCATTGCCGAATATTTTATGCAGCAGGGCAAGGACGTTTTGCTGATGATGGACAATCTGACCCGTTTTGCCATGGCGAAAAGGGACGTGGGGCTGTCTATCGGCGAGCCGCCCATTATGAGAGGCTACACCAGCTCCATATACAACGACATGCCAAGGCTGCTGGAAAGGGCGGGCTGCTTTGAGGGCGGCAGCATTACGGGAATTTACGCCGTGCTGGTAGAGGGCGACGATACAAACGAGCCTATCTCCGATACGGTAAGAGGTATTATTGACGGGCATATAGTGCTGTCAAGAAAATTGGCTGCACAAAACCACTACCCCGCTATAGACATACTCCCCAGCATCAGCCGTCTTATGAGCGTGATTTGCAGCAAGGAGCACAAGGACGCAGCGGCAAAGCTGAGAAACCTGTTGTCCTTGTACAACGACAACTACGATCTTATAGCCATCGGCGCTTATAAAATGGGAACAAATCCCAAGCTTGACGAGGCTATCTCCAAAATCGACAAAATAAACGGCTTTTTAATGCAGCAGGTGGATCAGTCCTTTGACCTTGACGAAACCATAGAGCTGTTGACAGAGGCGGTAAAGTGATTAAAGCAGTTTAGGAGAAAGGAGAAGCGAATGGGACTTTTAGACAGGAAAAAGCATGAAAAAAAAGAGGAGAAAAAGGCGGCTTCCGAAGAAGATCTCAACACCTTGGGCTGGGACGCAATTATAGCCGAGTTTGAGCGGGTCTACCAGGGGCAGGACAATCCCAAGCACTATGCGGCGCTTATCCCTTGGCGGCTTGGCGGGCCTAATCCCTTGGACGGCACAAGCATTTATGACGGCGGCGATTACTGGCATTTTGTCACCTTCGGACTTACCGAGCTTTACGAAAAGGAATCCGAGGATAAGGAGTACAGCGGCTACGGCATGGAATTTACCTTTAAGCTGAAAAAGGGCTGTTATGCTCCCGATAACGAGGAAGAGGAGCTTCGCTGCATCTGCGGCAACTTGGATAATATCGCAAAGCTTACCTTCGACAAGGGCGAGCTGTTCTTGCCCAACGAATACGTTTATACGGGACAGACAGAGGGGATCGACAGATTTCAGACCTCAAAATTAACCGGCTTTATCACAGTCTCCGACCCGACGGTAAGTACTATAGATACCCCCAACGGAAAAGTGGAATTTGTGGAGTTTATCGGAGTGACCGACAGCGAGCTTAAAGCGATCATGGATCAAAGGATCAGGGTACATGAGCTGTACGAAAAAATAGGGGACGTTACCGATTACGCCCGAGAGGCGGTAATTTAAAGCCGAAAATTCACCTATCCCGAAAGGAGGTACGGTATTTGAAAAAATTTCAGTTTACCTTGGACAGAATAAAGCAGTACCGTATCCAGATCGAGGATATGGAGAAAAACGACTTGGCGGCTTTGCGGGCGGATCTGAAGCAGCTTCAGGAGCAGGAGCAGGATATTTGGCGGCAGATCTTGGCAAAGTCGGAGGAGCTTAGGCGATTGCTCAGAAAAGGTGCGTTCCCCAATGAAATTTCCGTCGCCAACCGCTATCTCACCTTTAAAAAGCAGGAGCTGGAAATGAAAAAGGGCGAGATAGAGGACAAAAAGAAGGAAATAGAGAACAAGCTGTTGGACGTCATGGAAGCCACCAAGGAGGTCAAGAAGCTGGAAAAGCTTGAAGAGCACCAGCTTGAGGAGTATAAGCAAATGGAGGTCAAGGAAAACGAAAGCTTCCTTGAGGAGTTTTTCGGCGGAGCAAGACAGGGCAACGCTTCTTAATGAAAAACGAGGGAGTTTTTGTTATTTACTATAATAAATTCCGCTTATTGCACAAAAACAGCGAGACAAGAAAGCGCATAATTATGCAAACATACGAAATTTTCAAAAAAACGCCGATAATAATAAATTTTTTGACGTGTTTCGCTATTTTTTCGTGCTGTTTAGTTGACTTTTAACCCAAAAAAGAGTATAATTAACAAGTAAAACCTTACTTGAATTGTCGCTTTTGAGGTTTTACCTTTATTCAAGTACGCTTGAAAAAGGGTTAACACCCGTTTTCAATAGATATTTTTATTGAAAGGAGGTGCAAAAGTATGACAGAAATCAGAGTTGGCTCAGGTCTTAGCATGACGGCAAGCCGCAGCAGCTCGACAGATGATTTAATATCGTCGGCGGGCTTTATGGCAAGTCTTCAGCAGGTATCCGCCGCTGAAATCGGCACGGCTCCCACCGTCGCAAGCGACAGATCGGCAAACTCGCAGCAAAGTGTCAGAAGCACTGATCAAACCGCAGCAAGCGCACAAGCTGCCGCAAGCAGTCAGCCTGCGACAGACGCCCGCACCGCAGCGAATACTCAGACGGCGCAGGACAATCCCGACGCAGCCGCAAATGCCGCAGAGCAAGGTTACACAGCCGATCAGCCCGCACAGCCCGTGCAGGAGGACAAGGCGCAGTTCGACAACCTGAGCGGCGAGGATCTGAAGGCGGCGCTGCAAGCCGCAATGGGCACCGACGTCAGCGGAGAGAAAGCGGCTCTTGCAGAGCAGGCAAAGAAATTTCTCGAAGCCTTAGCCTCGGACGAGGATTTGCAGCAGACCCTTAAGGATATGCTTACTCAAGCTCTTCACAAGGCATTTGAGGAGTTGAAGGATCCCGATAAGCGGGAAGAGGAGTTTACCCAAAAGGTTCTCAAGTTCCTTGAAAAGTTCATAGAGAAAATGAACGGTAAGGAGAAGAAAACCGCTTTGGAGGAAGGCAATCCCGATCAGTCCGCAGAGGGCTTGTTGATGCAGATGCTGCAAAACATGATCCGGCAGATGCAGGGCGTTCAGACTAAGGACACTACGGTTTCCGGTGCGCAGGCTTTGGAAAGCCAAGCGATCGCTCCCGTAGATGCGGCGGCGGCATTAAACGCCGATATGTTTGAAGCACCCGAGCTGCCCAATCAAATGGCAATGCCCGAGGAAAAAACGGAGGACGTTCCCGCAAGGACCGACAGCTTCGTCAACAACTTGGAAAATGCCGAGGATATGCCGAAGGCAGCGGAGGAAAATGCGGCGGAAGCGGTAAGACCCGCCGAGAGAGCCGAGTATGAGCAGATCGCCGAAAAGGTCTACACTCAGGTGGCAGATCAGTTCTATCAGGCGGTAGGCGATAAGGCCGAGACTGTAGCGACTGTGGAAGAAAAAGCGACCGTTACCCGTGTGGAGAACCGCTATTCCAAGAAGGTCAGAAGCTCCGAGGAGGAGCTGGAAGAGCTGAAGCGCTTGTTCGGCATGGAGCCCAAGAAGCGGGAAAAGATCGAAAAGCCTGAGGAGACCGAGGAATCCGAAGAATCAGGCAAGGGTCGGCAGACCGATCCGGGCACAAACCGCAAAAACACCGAGACCGTCACCGAGGACACTGCTAAGTTCAGCGAAAAGCTTGGCATCGAAACCGTTGCGGTTACCGAAAAGACCGAAGCTCCCGCAGTGGCAAGAAGCTTTACATTAGGCGAGGCAGGGGTCAAGCAGGTTTTGTCGCAGGTAGTGACCGAGGCGCTGAACAATCTTCCGCAGGAGCAGGGCGAAAAGACCTTTATGATGACCTTGAACCCCGAGACCTTGGGAAGAATCACCGTTAAAATGGTGGAGAACGCCGGCAAAATGAACATTGTGGTCACCGCTCACAACAAGGACACAGCCGAGCTGTTATCCTCAAGACTGGACGGTATGGAAGCCATGATGAAGCAAAGCGGCACTCAGCTTGAAAAATGCCAGGTGGTTTACGAGCCCGAGCAGAACGACAGAGCGGGACAGCAAAACTACGAGGGCAGCAGCAAGAATCCTTATTCCAGACAGCAGGACGAAAGCGGCACCGACGAGGACGGCAAGTTCGCAGAGGCGTTGCAGCAGGCGGTTTAAGCCGCACGGAATTTTCAAAAGCCTTTTGGCGGAAAGGAGAGAATATGGCGTATAATGTAAACCCCACCACCAGCATGGAAGAGACCAGACAAAAGTATGCGGAATATTTCAGCGACAGCAGCAGCAACGACATGCTTTCCATGGAAACCTTCTTTAAGCTTCTGATGGCGGAAATGACGGCGCAGGATCCCTTGGAGCCTACCAGCAACACCGAATTTGTATCACAGCTGGCAAGCTTTTCGGCACTCCAGACCAACAGCGACAGTCTTTACTACAACACTGTGGCATATGCATCAAGTCTTGCGGGCAAAACCGTTACGGTGGCAACCGTGGGCACTACGGCTGACGATATTAAGATCGATACCGGCGTGGTTACAGGCGTTGACATCAGCGACAGCAGCGACATCGAAATCATGGTAAACGGCAACAGATACAAGCTCAGCCAAGTAATGAACGTTGCCAACGGCACAGGCACCACCATAGGAGGCTCGGCAGGCGCAACCGCTTCCAATAACAACGGCGCTTACGCAGTAAGTCTTATAGGTAAGAGCGTTACCGTTAATCAGCTTAACGAGGACGGCAGCAGCATATTGGATACGGGCATTGTAGACAGCATCGAGGTCGAAAACGGCGAGTACCGGGTGGTTGTAAACGGTTTGGGCTATAGGCTTGATTCGGTGGTTAAGGTGAGAAACGACGACGGCTACACCGAAGCGGGAGCTTACGAAAACACCGAAACAAAAACAATTTGACATTTAACGGCAGAATTTACACAGGCAGTTAATACACGGAAGTATTAAGAAAGTTATTTTACATAACTTGACGAAAGGAAGGCGAGAGTTATGCTGCTTAACGAATTTCTTAAAACAAGGAATCAAAGCATCGTAAGTCAGCCTGTGGAAACAGGGTTAAAGCCCGGCGCTGCTGCGCAAAGCAAGCAAAATCCCGAAGTGACCTTCGCAGATGAGCTTAAAGCGCACTTAGCAAGCAAAAGTCAAGTTCAGTTCAGCAATCACGCTATCAAAAGACTTGAAAGCCGTGATATTGACGTAATGAACAGCGACACGCTGGAAAGACTTAACAAGGGCGTTGAGCTGGCAGCACAGAAGGGCTGCGGACAGTCTCTTATCTTAGTGGACAGCAACGCATACATAGTCAGCGTGGCAAACAACAGGGTAATAACCACAATATCTCAGGCAGACTTAATGGAAAACGTATTTACAAACATTGACTCAACCGTGATCGTATGATGTTGGACCGAAAGGAAACATCGCTTTCCCGAACGATCGAAGGAAAGCAAAAATATACGGTGAGTCCCGATGAAAGGACAATAAGGCTATGATGAAATCACTCTACTCCGGTGTGGCAGGCTTAAAGGTTCACAACCAGAGAATGGACGTTATCGGCAACAATATTTCAAACGTAAACACGACCGCATATAAGGCAAGCACGGTCACCTTCAAGGATATTTTCTATCAGAATAAGTCCTACGGCTCTTCGGGCGACGTTACCAAGGGCGGTACAAACGCTAACCAGGTAGGTTACGGCGCAAGCTTGGGCGCTATCCAGCAGGTTATGACCCAGTCCGGTCTTACCTACTCCGACAGCCCCACAGACTGTGCGATCTACGGCGAAGGCTTTTTCCAGGTAATGGATCAGGCGGGCAACATTTATTATACAAGAAACGGTCAGTTCCATATCGACAATGCGGGCAACCTCTGCGACCCCAGCGGTAATATCGTACTCGGCGTCAGCGGCGATCCCACGGGCGTAGACGCCTCCAGCCAAAGGATCAATCTTTATGTTCCTCCCGTAGACAACAATGCCGCAAGCGTTACCAAGACCTTTAAGACAAAGGACGGCGGCGAATATGAATATACCGTTTCCGTTGCGGATTACGGTCCCGACGGCAATATGTCTATAACCATAACGGGTCTTAAGGACGGCGAGGTTCCCTTTGCCACCAAGAACGGTTCCATGCTTACGGTAAAAATGGATCTGGAGCAGGGCTTTGCAAGTCAGGACGAGTTCCAGGAGGCATTTGCCGCAGCAGTACGGGCAGGCGGTGTAGAGCTTCCTGCAGGCGACATCAGCTTCCAGTTCAACGAGCTTCCTCTTGAAACGGATATACCCGCAAGAATCGCCTCCAACAGACTTGAGAATTTTGAAGTAGGCGGAGAGAATATGACCATCGGATTTGCCACAAGAACACCCGGCGAATTCGGCAACGGTTATGAAATAAACGTAGTAGCCAGCGGCACTGCTACCGAACCCAAGGCAAAGTGGAGCAGCAATGTTTTGACTATAACTATACCCAGAGACGGCGCAAGCCAGCAAGACGTTCAGGACGCTATTGACGAGGCGGCGGGAACCAACGAAAAGAGACAGATAGACATAACCGACTGGAATCTTACCGGCGCTGCACAGGCACAGGCGCTTATATCCACCAATACAAGACTTAGAATCGGTCTTATCGACGGTAAGGATAACTTCTTCCAGGATTTTGCGGAATCCATGGGCACGATAAAGCTCACCGACGGCCGCTTTGCCGCAGAGCAGACCACTCAGGATCTGGAAAACATCTATATCGACGACGACGGCGTAATTTACGGCGTACATACCGTTCACGGCACCATCGCCATGGGCAGAATCGACCTTGTAACCTTTGAGAACCCCATGGGCTTGGAGCAGGAGGGTACCTCCTACTGGGTAGAGTCCTTAAGCTCCGGCGTACCCCAGGTCAAGAGAGCCAACGACACAGGTACAGGCTCGGTAGTTGCGGGCGCATTGGAAATGTCCAACACCGACTTGGCACAGGAGATCTCCGATATGATCATCACTCAGAGAGGTTTCCAGGCCAACTCCCGTATCATCACCGTTTCCGATACCATGCTTGAAGAGCTTGTAAACCTTAAGAGATAATTTTTTGCAGTTTGGCGTTCCTTGTAAACAGTGAACGTCTAATTGCGGTTAGAGCTGTATTGAATCGATCCCCTAATCCTAAAAAGGAGCAATGTCGAGCCGATTTGCGTCATTGCAAATGCAAATCGGCAAGACGTTGATTTAGAATATGATTTATTTAACAAAGATCGGCGGAAAAAAGATTTTGCTGAACGAGGGCATGATAGAATCCGTTTCTCAAAATCCCGACACCATAGTGATGCTTTCCAACGGACATTCATACATTGTTCAGGAAACGATGGACGAGATAATGGAGAACGTTATTTCCTTCAACCGCAGCAGCAGGCGCTTGCCACGCAGAGGCGGCGAAGGCGCAAACGAGTAAAACAACGGATACACAAGGCGGCACAGGCTGCCTAAAAACCTGTAAATGGAGGGTCTTCCTTTGAACATTACGATTATTATAGGTTGGGTTCTTGCATTTGGACTTACCATATTTGGAATCTTGAGCGGAGGTCAAATCGGTTGGTTTATCGACCCTGCGTCGGTGCTTATCACTGTGGGCGGTACCTTTGGCGGACTTATCGCCAGCTTCCCCCTGTCTACGCTTGCGAATCTTCCGAAGCTGTTCAAAATAGCGCTGTTTCCCCCTAAGTACAATCCTCAAAAGTACATAGACGAAATAGTGGAATATGCAAGAGTGGCAAGAAGCCAAGGTATTCTTACGTTAGAGGACAGCGCCAACAAGGCGAAGGATCCCTTTATGAAAAAGAGTCTCCTTTTATTGGTTGACGCAAACGATACCGAAAAGATCAGAGAAATGTTAGAGGAGGCCATCAGCTTTACCGAGGACCGCCACGCAGCAAACAAGGCGTTCTTTGAAAAGGGCGTTGCGTTAGGTCCTGCATTCGGTATGTTGGGTACTTTGGTCGGACTTGTAAACATGCTGATGAAGATGAACGAGTCGGGCGACTTGGGTAGCGCCATGGCTACGGCGCTTATCACCACCTTCTACGGTTCGCTGATAGCTAACGTAATTTTCGGACCGTTGGCAAGTGCGTTGGAAAACGCCAACAACAGTGAGATCCTTTGTATGCAGATCATTTGTCAGGGTGCTATGGCTATCGCCGCAGGCTTTAACCCCGCACTCATAAGAGAAAAGCTCGAATTTATGCTTGCCGACAAGGACATCAAGCATGCCGAAAAGAGCGGAGATTAAATTTTTAAATAATACATAATTTGCCATTTGCAAACCGAAAGAAATTATGCTATACTGATAGGAAGGGGGGAAAAGCATGCCAAAGAAAAAGGAACGCAGCAAGATCGACCCTAATGCCTGGATGAATACTTATTCGGACATGGTTACTTTGCTGATGTGTTTCTTCGTTTTGCTTTATGCGTCCTCCACGCCTGATGAGGTCAAGTTTCAGTACATATTCCAGAACTTTACCAGCTCAGGTAAATATATAAACCCTTTTGTAATGGATAAAGAACCTAACAGAACCGATTCCGAAGATGACGACGGCAACTCTATTGAGCCTCCGGGCGAGGCTGAGGATCCTGACCAAAATATAACAAACGTCGCTATCCCCAACAACTTTAACGATCTGGCGGCATGGCTTACCGCAGCGGCACAGTCCAGCGATTTTGCCGACGATATATCGGTAAGCGTGAACTCCAGCGGAAGCATTACGATACGCTTTAACGACGGCGTGCTTTTCGAGCCGGACAGCGCAGTGTTGACAGACAACGGAAGATTGGCTTTGTCAAGGTTTTTTCCGGGAATACAGGCGATAAATCAGTATATAGGAAAAATAAACGTATCAGGTCATACCGCCAAGGGACTTTCGGAGATAAACGACTGGGATCTGTCGGGTGCGAGAGCATCCTCGGTAATCAAATTTATGGATTTCAGAAGAATCGTTGACCCCGATATTTATCAAGGCTCGTTCTTCGGTCCCTATAAGCCTATTGCCGATAACGACACCGAAGAGGGCAAGCGGCAAAACAGGCGCGTTGAGATCACCATAACCCGAAACAATAACCACACTCAAAGCAATGCGGTTATTCAGGATATTTTGAAGTACGATTACGGTATAAGCCACGGCGGCACGGGAAATCTTCCCGAGGAGGTCGATAAGGTTTCTCAGATAATCGACCGCATAAACGAAAAATACAACGTAAACGTTGACGAAAGCGGTCAGGTTCTCGGAAACGAAAGCGGACCCGAAATTTCCTCCCCCGTTATGGGAATACCCGACGATAAGATCCACGAGGTGGACGAAGAGGGCAACATTATCACCGATGAGTCGGAAAGAACTCCTGCCGAGACAACGGAATGAAATCGCAGAAATCGAAGCTGTAACCCGATAGCATGCCAAGGAGGGCGGCTGAAGGGAAAATTTACCGTCCCAAAGCATCAGGGCTTTTATAAATAAAGTTTAAAGAACGAAAGGAGCGATATGATTTGGCGGATACCCTTACTCAAGAACAAATAGACGCCTTACTAAATCAAGCTCTTTCGGGAGATGTAATTGAAACTTCAAGTGAAAGCGACGACAGCGATCGTATAAAAGAATATGATTTCCGTTCGCCTAAAAAGTTCACCAAGGAAAAGATAAGGATAATCGAAACAATATTCGAGAGCTATGCAAGAGCGTTATCCTCTTATCTCACGGGACTGCTCAGATTATATTGCAAGGTTAATCTCATTTCCATTGAGGAACAAAGGTATTTTGAGTACAACAACGCACTTCCCGATTACGTAATAATGGGCATGGTCGATTTAGGCATTGAGTCGGACGAGATCGACGAATTTGTCACCATTCTTCAGCTGTCCAATTCGTTGACATACAGCATGATAGACCGTCTTTTGGGCGGCAACGGCGAAAGCGCCGACTATGACCGAGATTTTACCGAGCTTGAAATAAGCGTAATGAAAAAGGTAGTTACGGATATGGCGAATATGATGGAGGAGCCTTGGAGCAATTACCTGAAAATCACGCCCCATGTCACCGAGCTTGAAACCAACTCCCGCGTTATATCGGCGGTAGGTCATGACGATACCATGATGATCGTCGCCTTGGAGGTTGCGGTCAACGAAAACAAATCTATCATATCCGTATGTATTCCTGCGGTAAATCTCGATGAGATAATGCAGAAATACATGACAAAGACCCGAAAAACGGGCAAGCGTTTAGACGTCAGCAGAGAAACCGAACGCAGAGACAATATAATGAACGGTCTCAGCAAAACAAGCCTTACTCTTACAGCGGTTCTTAGTGAAACACAACTTAATATGTCGGACGTTCTGCATTTGCAGGTCAACGACATTATACCCCTTGAGAAGGATATAAACAGCAATGTTGTGATAAAAATAGGCGACAAGTGCTGGTTTGACGGCAAATTGGGAATATATAACAACAAAAAAGCCGTCAAAATCGAAAATGTACATAGAATTGAGGTTTAGTAGCGTATGGCAAATGTTGAATTTAGTGATCTGCAAAAGGATGCCATTGGCGAAATACTTAATATAAGTATGGGCAGTGCAGCCACAGCAGTATCGGAGCTGTTAAGCGCAAAGGTCTGGATCACAACTCCCAGGGTTGAGGTCAAGACGGCAAAGGAAATGGAATACCATAAGTTAGAGCCGGCTGTTTGCATTAAGATCCAGTACGTAAAGGGCTTAAGCGGCGCTAACATGATGGTTTGGAAGCAGGACGACGTGCAGCTTATACTCAACCAGTTAATGGGTCAGCCTTTGGTTGTATCCCCCGACTTTGAGTTCGATGAGCTGAACATAAGCGCTGTTTCCGAGGTAATGAACCAAATGATGGGCGCAAGCGCCACCGCACTTTCCAACTTTTTGGGATTTACGGTAGACATCTCAACGCCTCAGCCTATCATAATGGACGAGGTTTCGAGCAATCTCGACGTTACCGAGTTTGAGCCGGAGGATACTATAGTTTCCGTTACATTCGATCTTACCATTGACGGAGTTATCAAATCCGAGTTTGCTTCGGTAATGGGTGCGGATTTTGCGAAATCCATTGCGGATAAAATGTTGGGAACGGATTCCGACGACATCGGCGGAGCGGAAGAACCCGCCCCTGCGCCTGCACCCGCAGCTGCAGCGCCCGAGCCTGCACCTGCACCCGCACCTGCGCCGGTGGCACAGCCCGCACCGATGCCGATGCCGCAAATGCCCGCACCGGATCCGCAGGCGGCTTACGCTTACCCGCCGCAGGGCGCATACCCCTATCCCTATCCTCCCGCACCGCAGCCTCAGTACCAGTATCCCGCACCTACGCCCATTAATATACAAAACGCTCAGTTCCAGAATTTCGGCGAGCCCTCCGTTCCGCTTTCCAACGAACAGAGAGATAACCTTAATTTACTTATGGACGTTCCGCTGCAAATTTCAGTGGAGATCGGAAGCGCAAGGCGCAAGGTGAAAGACATTTTGGAGTTTTCCCAAGGCTCGATCATCGAGCTTGAACGTCAGGCAGGAGCTCCCGTTGACATAGTTGTAAACGGAAATCTCATTGCTAAGGGCGATGTGGTGGTTATCGATGATAACTTTGCTGTAAGAATCACCGAGATCATTAAATCAAAATTAATTGATACATTAAGCAAGGATTAAGGAGTAAGGAATTATGGACAAAAAGATTCTTTTGGTAGACGACGCAGCTTTTATGAGAATGCTTATTAAGGACGCTCTTACAAAGAACGGCTACACTAACATTATCGAGGCTGCCGACGGAGCAATTGCGGTAGATACTTATGCTGCCGAGCACCCCGACCTTGTAATCATGGATATCACCATGCCCAACAAGACGGGTATTGAAGCACTTAAGGAGATCAAGGGCAAGGATCCTGCCGCTAAGGTCGTAATGTGCAGCGCTATGGGTCAGGAAGCAATGGTTGTGGAAGCTATCAAGCTTGGCGCATTGGACTTTATCGTAAAGCCCTTTAAGGCAGAGCGCATTATCCAAACCGTTTCCAAGGTGCTTGGCTAATCTTGGCAATCGGGCATACACTGCCGCACAAGACCGACGCATAGTGCGCCTTGTGCTTATGTGCGGTTTGCCGTGATAACACGACCTCGGGATTGCTTTGCAATTTCGGCAGCTTAAACCGAGCTGCGCTTTAACAGCTTTGGCAAAGACAGGAACCGCATTTTGCTTTTTTAAAGAAAAGCATGCTGCGGTGTTTTGTCAATTGCTTTAAAAAAAGCGAAAAATGGCGAAACAGGGCGAAAAAGCCTGTTTCTGCGAATACCGAAAGGCAAGGAGAATAAGCTTTGGATTGGTTACAGTGGGCATTGTCCTTCCTCGGAGTTTTGGGCTTGATATTTTTCCTGTTTTATGCAATAAAAAAGCTGAACAAGGGAATAAGCGTCAAGTCGGGAGCAAAGCTGAGGGTTTTGGATCGCATAAACTTAGGACGGGACGGAATGCTTTTGGTAGTCAGCGTTTGCAATAAGCTTATGCTGCTTGGAGTTACGTCGCAGAGGGTGGATAAGCTTTGCGATCTCGATATGACCGACGAGGAGTATTTAAACGCAGTGGCGCCTCAATCGGGAGAAACAAGCGCCGATTTTAAATCGGTACTGCTTTCGATGATGGGCAAAAAAACGCAGGAATCCGAAGGAGAGAGATCCGATGACAATGCTTCTGAAAAAAGCGATACAACAGAATAAGAAGCTTTTTGCCAAGTTTTTCATATCCTTAGGAGTGTGTTTGGCGCTGGTTGTGACCTGCTGCTGTCTTACCTCGGCGGTATCGGCGCAGGCTGACGACAGCGAAACGGTCCCTGTAGAGGCGGCAGCCGCCTCCACCGGCTCAAACGCCGTTAATTCCGACGGAACGGTAAACGGAAACGATACCTCTGCGCTTTACGAGCTTATCGGAGTTGACGCTTCGCAGCCTATCGAGATAATTATCCTGATAACGCTGCTGTCGGTCGCACCCTCCTTTATGATAATGCTAACCAGCTTTACCCGTATTATCATAGTATTGAGCTTTTTGCGCACCGCCATGCAGACCAACACCACCCCTCCGAATATGGTTTTGACGGGCTTGGCTCTGTTCCTTACCATATTTATCATGTGGCCGGTATTCAGCGAGATAAACGAAACCGCCTACGTCCCTTACGCCAACGGTGAAATTTCCACCACAGAGGCGATAGAACGGGCGGGGCAGCCGTTAAAAACCTTTATGCTGAAGCAAACCACCAATAAAAATATGAAGTTCTTCCTGGATTTACAGGATCTGCATTTATATACCGACGACAGCATCGACACGGAAAACCCCGTGGAGGTAAACGTTGAGGAGATCACCTTGGAAAACTATCAAGATCAATTGGGCTTTCAGGTGGTCGTTCCCGCTTTTGTGATAAGCGAGCTTTCCCGAGCCTTCCAAATGGGCTTTATGCTGTTTATTCCGTTTCTTGTAATAGATTTGGTAGTTTCCTCTACCCTGATGTCAATGGGTATGATGATGCTGCCGCCGGCAATGATCTCCCTGCCGTTTAAAATACTGCTGTTTGTGCTTGTGGACGGTTGGCAGATGATAGTAGGATCGATAGTATCTTCCTTTAATTTGTAGCGTGTTTCCGTTTTGGAGGTTGAAATATAATGACACAGGAATTGGCAATGGAAATTTTCACGGAGGCGGTGTGGCTTGCCTTTAAGCTTGGCGTTCCCCTTCTTGTGGTGGGAATGTTGGTGGGCTTGATCATTGCAATACTTCAAGCCGCTACGCAGGTGCATGAACAGACCTTGACCTTTGCCCCCAAGGTAATAGTGGTAGCTCTCACCCTATTGGCATTGGGACCTTGGATGTTAAACAGCCTTATAGATTTTGCAAACCGAATCTTCGCTTTGGTAGGAAGTACCCCCTTGGGATAAAAAAGAGGTAAAAAGCTTTGAACGAAGTATGGGACTTGATTGTGAATAACTTTGTGGCTTACCTTATGGTCACAGCCCGCATATCGGGAATTTTCACCTTTAACCCGATCTTTTCAAGGCAGAATGTACCTAACAGAATAAAGGTGGGACTTACCTTGGTCTTGTCCATGGTAACCATGGCTTATATGAACAACGAGCTGACCTACACCCTGTCGGGTATCCCCGCTTTTGTCCTGACTATCGGCAAGGAGCTTGTGATAGGCTTGATACTCGGCTTTTTGGTGAATCTGATATTAACCGTGATCATTTACGCAGGTGAATTGATGGACACGCAGATCGGCTTCGGCATGGCTAAGGCGATGGATCCCATGACCGGCGTACAGATGCCGCTGTTTGCAAACCTTTTCTATTACTTATTTATTTTGTATTTCTTCATAGTGGGCGGGCATTTAAAGTATATAGAGCTTTTTATCACTTCCTATGATATACTGCCTCTGGATTACAGCTTTAAGCCCGAAACGCTTAATTTAGTATATTTTATAGCAAATTATTTGGGAACGGTAATAACCCTTGCGGTAAAATTCGCAATGCCCATTATAGCCGCCGAGCTGATCACGGAATTTATCATCGGCGTAATGATGAAGGCGGTTCCCACGATCCAAATTTTCGTAGTCAATATTCAGCTGAAGATCGTAGTCGGCTTATTGGTGCTGCTGGCAGTGGCGCAGCCCATGTCGGATTTTCTCGAATATTTGATGAATATAATGTTCCAAAATCTTTATAACGCCATCGGACTTATAGGAGAATGACTGTTATCCGAAGCGTCGTCTTGAAGCGTAGGCAAAGCAATGTGCCTAAGGGGGGATTTTTACGGCAGGCGAGGAAAAAACCGAAAAAGCCACTCCGAAAAAAAGGCGCGACATGCGGGAAAAGGAAGGCATGGCGCTTCAAAGCAACGAGGTCATGCTTGCCGTGTCGGTGGTTGCGACCTTTGTCGCCCTCTATGTATTAGGGGAATTTATGCTGAACATGATAGGGCAGGTGCTTAAGGGCTATCTTGGAGCTATCGGCAATTCCTATGAGTTCAACAGCGAATTTTTCACCCGCAACGCCCTTGAGGTTTTTAAATACTGCGTAGTGATAGTGGGACCCATTGCGGTGATAATCGGCGCAGTGGTAATAATCACCGTTATGGCACAAACGAGAGGACTTTTCAGCGGAAAAAGCATTAGACCCAAGTTTTCAAGGCTAAGCCCCATTCAGGGTGCAAAGCGTCTGTTTTCCCTCCAATCCCTTGTAAACGTGGTAAAGGGAATTATAGAGCTTACCGTTATCGGCTTGATAGCTTATTTTCAGATACAGGGCAGAATGAACGATTTTGCCAAGCTCCCCGATATGGAGCCAATACAGGGAGTTCACTACATAGCGAAATCGGTTTACGATATAGTAATGCTGATTTTCATAGTGCTGGCGGCGGTTGCCGCAGGTGACTTCGTGTTCCAGTGGTGGCAGTTTGAAAAAAAGCTGAAGATGTCCAAGCAGGAAGTAAAGGACGAGTACAAGCAAATCGAAGGCGACCCTCAGATAAAGAGCAAGATCAAGCAAAAGCAGCGGGAGATCGCTCAGCGCCGAATGATGCAGGAGGTTCCCACCGCCGACGTGGTAGTAAGAAACCCTACCCATTACGCAGTGGCTCTTAAGTACGAGTCGGAAACCGCCTTCAGCGCCCCCCGAGTGGTGGCGAAGGGCATGGATGCACTGGCGTTGAAGATCATTAAGGTTGCGGAAGAAAACAACGTTTATATCACCGAAAACAGACCTCTTGCAAGAAGTCTTTACGATAACGTAGAGCTTGGGGCGGAGATTCCTCCCGAGTTTTACAATGCAGTGGCGACGATCCTTACCGATATGTTTAACGTAAAGGGCATAAAGCCCGTTATACGAAACACCGGCAGAGATCAAAGCTACCAAATGAGAAGGCGCCGAGTCAATTTAGGCTCGGGAAGGGCTATCCACACCGATATAAAGCCCAACATTCAAGGCGCAGAGAAAACGGACATAGACACAAAGGCGTAACGCCTTGTTTATGTCAAGACAGTCTGCGAATTTAAAAAAATAAGCTGATGTAATACCAATTCCAATTTAAAATACAGACTTCGTTTGTATTTTAAAGTGAAAACAGTATAAAAACTGGAGGACGGAGAATGCTCAAAAAAATAACCGGCAACGTATTCGCCGTATTTGTAATATTTATCGTCCTCGCCATAATCATACCCTTAAACGATATAGCGGGCGGAACGCTTTTGGATTTTCTGCTTTTGGTAAATATATCCCTGTCGGTAATTATCCTGCTGATAACGATGTATATCAAGGAGCCGCTGGAGTTTTCCGCCTTTCCCACGATATTGCTGATAACCACGGTATTCCGTCTGTCCCTTAATATTTCCACCACCAGAGGAATTTTAAGCAGCGGATATGCCGGCAGAGTTATAGAGACCTTCGGCAGCTTCGTAATGGGCGGCGATCCGGTAGTCGGATTCATTATCTTTATCATCATCGTTTTGGTAAACTTTTTGGTAATCACCAAGGGTTCCGAGCGTGTCAGCGAGGTTGCCGCAAGATTTACCTTGGACGCAATGCCCGGTAAGCAGATGGCGATCGACGCAGACCTGAACACGGGTGCGATTACGGACGAGGAAGCCAAGATCCGCCGCGCCAACGTGCAGCGGGAAAGCGACTTCTTCGGAGCTATGGACGGTGCTACCAAGTTTGTAAAGGGCGACGCCATTATTTCGATCATTACGGCGCTTGTAAACCTTATCGGCGGCGCAGTTATAGGAATGATCAACGGCGGCGACATTCAAACCGTAATGTCCACTTACTCCCTGGCTACCGTAGGCGACGGCTTGTGCTCACAGATACCCGCACTGCTTATCTCCGTGGCAACGGGTATGGTCGTTACCCGTTCCGCTTCCACCGGAAGCTTTAACAAGGATATTCAGGTGCAGTTTACAAGAAATTCCACCGTAATGTTCATTACGGGCGGCGTATGCTTTGTGCTGATGCTGGTTCCCGGCTTCCCCAAGCCTATTTTGGCGATATTGGGCGCAGGACTTATGTTTGCCGGAGCGGCAATCGCAAGAAAAATGCGGGCGGAGGAGGCTCAAAGGCAGGAGCAGGAGGAGCAGAAAAAGCTGGAGGAGATCAAGGCGGCAAACGCTCAGGGCGACAGCAATTACTACCGCGACATCGACAATGTATTTAAGCTTTTGAACGTTGAACAAATCGAAATGGAATTTGGCTACAGCCTGCTGCATTTGGTAGACGAAAAAAGCGGAGGCAATTTTATCGACAGAGTGGTGCTTTTCAGAAAGCAGTTTGCATTGGATATGGGTATGGTCATTCCCTCGGTGCGTATGAGAAACAACCCCGAGATCAACCCTAACCAATATATAATCAAAATAAAGGGCGAAGAGGTGGCAAGAGGCGAAATACTTGTGGATCACCTTTTGGGACTTGACAACGGCGAGGTAACAAAGCCCGTAGAGGGTAT
>JAMPBF010000069.1 GCA_023666805.1 Bacillota bacterium | reverse complement strand
ATGGAACGAAGACGAGACCGTGCTTGAAGCGAGAAAGATAATCAAGAGCGGTTATAATTTTGAAATGAAAATGCCTTACGGCGTGAAAAGCTATCACGTTTATAAAGGCATAATGTCGGAAATGCCCGATTGGGACAAATACTATGATGTAGAAAAGCTTCTCACGGTAGCTAAAGCGGTTGTTGAAAATTATAATCGTGAAAATCCCGAAGGAGGCGAAAATGTATAATGAATCGAGAAAAAACTCAACAATAAAATATCTTAAAGAAAAGCGTGACAAGCTCACACTTAACCTACCGCTTGGGGACAAAGAACGCTATAAGAAGTATGCAGAGAAAAGGGGGAAAAGCTTGACGGCGCTTATAGCAGAACTAATAGAAAATGATATGAAAAAGCACTTGTAAAGGTGCTTTTTTTATATAAAATATTTTACGCATTAACAAATTTAAGTAAACGTTTAAACGCTTATTTTTAATTTTACGCAATTAGATATTTTGCATTTTCTGCCCCATTCATTTTATCTCTCATAAATTACAATTTCCCCGGTATCCAAGCAGTAAAATTTATAAGCCGCCCTTTTTACCGTTTTTTTGGATTTGAAGAACTCCTTTGCCGTATCCAAAACCAACTTTAAATCCCATGCAATAAAGTCCAAGTAGCTGCAATAAATGCCTGTAGCGCAACCAATGAAGCAGCAGGCAGTACCGCTTGTTTTTTCGTCTATGTATTTCATAAATTCATCTTGAAAATCTAAAATCACATCGAGTTTCTTTTTGTTTGCTTTTTCGGAAAATTCCCCTGTCGTATAATAAATATATCCTATGACGGCACCTTCCTTTATCGCTTTTTCCGTGTAAAAATCATCGTCAATGCAGCAGCATCTTATTACCTGAGGCAAGCATGAGAATCCTACATACACGTCTTCCCTTGGTATAAAATTGTATGAGGATTCATTAGGCAGAAAAAAATAGCTTGAATATTTTTGTAAATAGCTTTCAGTCAAATCCCACTCTTTATCGTCTCCGTATATGTTCTCCATGACTACCGGAAGTATATCCAGCGAAAACGTTTTTCTATCGCCGATTATGGGCTTGTCCGTTATATCAATTGTCTTAATATATCGCATACTGACAATTTCACTGACAGTCATGTCTATAAGTAAACTCAAAAACCGCAAGGCTTCATCTTTGTTTTCCTTTAATATATCAACCAGCTTTTCGCAATATCCTGTTACACATAATTGAAAACTTTCCTTTTCTTCAATCTTGACGGTCACATCTTCGGGAGAAACGGTTTTTCCGTGAAAAACCATTTCACAGTATACTGAATGCGGAATGCCCAAAATAATATCCCAATTCTCCGTGATTTTTTGCGGAGCCTGTTTTTTAAATGCCTCATAAAAGTAAAGATAAAACTTTTCCTTTTCCGGAGAAAGAATTAATTCATATTTTTTCCCGTTAAAGCCCACCTCAAAGAATACGTCGGAAAAAGCGGGTCTTAACAGTTCATGGCAGAATTCGGCAATACTTTCTGCGCTTTCCTTGTTATCGATCATATTTCTCAGCTTTTCTTCGCCTTCCGAAAACTTATCCCAGCCTTCTTTTATTCTTTGAGAAAAAGGACGGTCGAAAATAGAAAAATAGTTTGATTGTTGTTTTTCAGCCATAATTTTTCCTTTCATAATAAATTTATTGTTATTTTTTAAATAACAATAAATAATTCAGCTTTTCAAAAGGTTTAAAAGCTCTTCCTCGCTGATCACGGTGATTCCAAGCTGCTGCGCCTTAGTAAGCTTGCTGCCTGCCTCTTCTCCTGCCAATACATAGTCGGTTTTGGAAGAAACCGAGCCGCTGCATTTTCCGCCGTTGTTTTCTATAAGCGCTTTTGCTTCGTCTCTGGTCATTGTAGGGAGAGTGCCTGTTAAAACAAATTTTAAGCCCTCAAGCTTCTTTCCTGTTTCCTTTACGGTATAGCTCATATTGAGCCCGTATTCCTTTAATCGTGCGATAAGCTCTATTCTATGAGGTTCTCGCATTGCACTGTAAACACTGTCCGCCAAAATCTCGCCGAAATTTTCGATTTCCGCAATTTCTTCCCGCTGTGCATTTATTATTTTATCCATAGTCGGAAATTTTTGGCATAACAATGTTGCCGAACGTTGTCCGATCCCCTTTATTCCAAGAGCAAAAATAAGCCTGTCTAATTCGTTGGACTTGGATCTTTCTATGGCGTTTATCAAATTTCCCGCAGATTTTTCTTTAAAGCCGGGCAGCATCAAAATGTCCGCCAAGGTTAAAATATACAGATCTGCGACGGTTTTGACATAACCTTTCTCGACCAACAGTTCCACAATTGCGTCGCCCAGTCCGTCTATATTCATAGCATTTCTTGAAGCAAAATGCACAATATTTCTCAGAAGCTGTGCGGGGCAATCTATATTGGGGCAGCGAATAACCGCCTCGTCCTTGTCCTGTACCGCCTGCGTACCGCAAGTGGGGCAATTCATCGGAATATGATACGGCTTAGAGCCGTCTCCGTGCTGTTTTACTCTCACAACCTCGGGAATAATTTCTCCTGCTTTCCTGACAATTATGGTATCTCCTATTCTTACATCCAATTGTGAAATTATATCCTGATTATGCAGAGTAGCTCTCGATACCGTAGTTCCCGCCAAGGAAATCGGATCAAATATTGCTACAGGAGTTAATGCGCCCGTTCTGCCTACGTTTATTTCTATTTCATTAAGAACCGTTTCTTTTTCCTCAGGCGGATATTTAAAAGCCACCG
The DNA here is from genome assembly GCA_023666805.1 of Bacillota bacterium. Classification (GTDB taxonomy): domain Bacteria; phylum Bacillota; class Clostridia; order Oscillospirales; family Ruminococcaceae; genus Ruminiclostridium_E. The sequence goes on along the minus strand of JAMPBF010000069.1, from coordinate 9,572 downwards.
CCCATTTGGGAACCTTTGATGTTGCTCCTAAAATTGTTCTATCCTTAAAATCGTCTACCTTTATTACAGCACCGTCAATATCGTAGGATAATTCTCCCCTGCCCTCCCCTATTTCATTTATTCTTTCAACTGCCTTGTTTATGTCGGTATAAGCTTGATAGCCGTCAATCACCTTAAAGCCCAATTCCTTCATAAAATCCAAGGATTGCTTATGTGAAGCAAGCTCTGCCCCTTCAAGCTGCTGGATATTAAAAATAAAAATATCCAATTCCCTTTTTGCCGTTACCTTGCTGTCCTTTTGCCTCAAGGATCCTGCTGCTGCGTTGCGGGGATTTTTTGCGGGCTGTTCATCGTCGATCTCCTGTTGCCTTATCAGTTTTTCAAAGCTTTTTTTAGGCATATATACTTCGCCTCTTACTTCAATAAACGGCAAGGATTTTTTTAGCTTTAAAGGTATGCTTTTAATGGTTTTAAGATTAGCTGTAATATCCTCTCCGATAAAGCCGTCGCCTCTGGTAGAACCTCTCACAAGTATACCGTTGCGGTATTCCAAGGAAACGGAGAGACCGTCTATTTTTGGCTCAACAATATAGGTAGGCGGATTTGAAAGCGCATTTCTCACCCTGCTGTCAAATTCTCTTACCTCCTCAAAGCTGAACACGTCCTGCAAAGAACCCATTTGAACAGTGTGCTGCACCTTTTCAAAGGTGCTTTCCGCCATTCCGCCCACACGCTGTGAAGGCGACATTGGCGTTATCAGCTCGGGATAAGTTTTTTCAAGACGATAAATTTCCTGCATTAAAGCGTCATATTGATAGTCTTCTATTGTTGGATTGTCAAGAACATAATAAGCGTAATTATAGCTCTCGATTTCTTCCGAAAGCTGTTTATGTCTTGCCTTTGCCGTTTCAAAATCCATATTATCCATTTTTATTTCCCTTTCTATTGTGCTCCGTAGTCGTTGATTTCTCCTACAATGTCTTCACTTCCCGATATGACATGCGTATATGCATTAGGTACACTGCCGACAATAACCGTTTCTGCAATAACATATTGAGTATGAACAGTGCCTGAAGCGGTATATCCGGGAATTATGGCAGAAATATCCACCTTAATATCCACCAAAATTCGGTGTAGGGTCTGATTTATTCCCGCAGATTCAAACGAGCTGATAAGCAATGTTTCCACGTATCCCTCGGGCAATACTTTTATCGGGATAAGGGGTCCTTGATTGTAAAAGGAATAAAATCCCGAAACCGTGCCCATCGCAACGCTTAGATCGTACTGATCGATTTTGGACAGCTGCTCATTTACACTGTTGTTTATTTTGGCTTTAAGCTTGTTTATATTGACCATATTGCTTTCAATTGAAGAAACCGAATTATCGTCACCAAAGGTCAGGGTGATCAATCCATCATATTTAAAATCCCTGTCGTCAAGCTGAGAATATACAGCCTCGTTTATTATTCTTGTTGCCAAGATTTTGCTTTGATATATTGCTGTTTGTTCGATTATAGGACGAATCCTAATATCTATCAGAAGTAAAATCCCGCCTATTATCAATATAAAAGCCAAAAGTCTCAATCCGATTTTGTTTTTTCTTTTTGAATAATTTGTCATTATAAATCACCGCCCCAATTGTCAATATATGTTTATGACAATCAGGGTGTGATTAGACAAGTTATTAAATTATAATTTATTATTTGATAAATGCCGCAAATGCCTTATAGGTCATATAAACATCGTTCTTTGAGGTAATTTCAAAGGGAGCGTGCATTGAAAGAACAGGCACGCCGAGATCGATGGTATCCACATCGAGATTTGATATATACTTTGCAACAGTTCCGCCGCCGCCGAAGTCTACCTTGCCAAGCTCACCTGTTTGCCAAATAATTTTGTTATCATCGAATATTTTTCTTACATATCCGACAAACTCTGCGGAAGCGTCATTGGTATCGCTCTTGCCTCTGGCGCCCGTAAATTTGGTAAGACAAGTGCCCTTGCCCACGTAAGCGCAGTTTTTCTTTTCCAGCGGATCGGGGAATGTGGGATCAAAGCCCGCATTGACGTCTGCGGAAAGGCATTTTGAAGCGGATAAAACATGTCTGCCGTTTTTACCGAAGCACTCGGCAATATCATGAATAAAGTATTCGAGATAAGAGGACTGAAGTCCCGTATTTCCCTCGCTGCCGGTTTCCTCCTTATCCGTGAGAACGGTAACTACCGTCTTTGAAGGGATCCCCTTGGTATCGACGGTAGCCATGAGAGCTGTATATCCGCAAACTCTGTCATCTTGACCGTAAGCGCCGATCATACTTCTGTCAAAGCCTATATCTCTTGCTTTAAAAGCGGGAACAACCTCTAATTCGGCAGAAAGGAAATCTTCCTCCACGATTCCGTATTTTTCAAAGAGAATATTCATAATGTTAAGCTTTACAAGCTCGCTGACCTTATCATCTTTAAACGGTCTCGAGCCTATAAGGATATTAAGCTCTTCTCCCGTGATAATGTTGGGAGCGGGACGCTTCATTTGATCCTGCGCCAAATGCGGAAGCAGATCGGTAACCACAAATACAGGGTCTTTATCGTCCTCGCCGATTTTTACATCCACAATGCCGCCGTCCTTTTTGATAATAACTCCGTGAAGAGCAAGAGGAATGGCTGCCCACTGATACTTTTTGATTCCGCCGTAATAGTGAGTTTTAAAATATGCCATTTCTGCGTCTTCATACAGCGGATTTTGCTTCAGATCCAAACGGGGTGAATCGATATGAGCCGCAAGGATATTTACGCCCTTTTCAATGCTCTCCTTGCCGAATATGGCAAGAATAACCGCTTTTCCTCTGTTATTGTAATAAACCTTATCGCCTGCCTTGTATTTTTTTCCGGTTTGAAATTCGGTATAGCCTGCTTTTTTTGCAATTGCCACAGCCGATTTTACGGCTTCTCTTTCGGTTTTGGCGCTGTCAAGGAAGCTTTTATAGCCTTCGTTGAACTTATCCGCAGCCTTCATTTCTGCATCGGTCATAATAAGTCCCGAATTTTTCTTCTTCATAAAAAGCTTTTCTTGAAGCTCTTTTGCCTTGCTTTCTCCTTTTTTTGCTGTCGCCATTTTAGTATTCCTCCTTATATATTGTATAATAATTATTTAAGGCTTTTTTTATTTTATTCAGGTAGTGGCTCGTATCTGAAGCAGGCACTACGTCAAGATTTTTTCCGTCCTTGCTGTAATCCGAGTTGGAAAGCCAAGAATCCACGCTGCCGATCCCCGCATGATATGCGCAAACGGCACAATCCTCCGATTCAAAATATTCTGTCAGATACCCTACCAAATAGCAGCCATAGCGTATATTCTGCTCCGGATCAAACATTTCATCATATTCAACGCTTTCATCGTCGCCAAGCCTAAAGCGTATCCATTGAAAGGTCTCGTCCATTATCTGCATAAGACCTCTTGCACCCACATTGGAAACGGCGTCCGGATCAAAATTGCTCTCTGTTTTTATTATAGCATAAATTAAAAATTTATCAACATTATTTTCCAACGAATATTTTTCAACATATTCCTGATATTTTATTGGATAATTTTTTAAAAGGTATTTTTCGTTTAAAAATTTATACAAAGTATTTCCCGTAAATAACAAAATAAGTGCCAAAATAATCAGTACAGCTATGGGAAATATCCGGTTTTTGTGTTTTTTAATACTCATTTTACCTTCCGTATCGTGTTAATGGTTTTTAATGCGCTGTTTACAAGCTCTTCTTCCGTACCGTTGTTAAAAATAGCATAATTTGATTTGTTTATATAAAATTCAGGCGGGTTTTGCGAATTAAGTCTGTTTTCCGCCGCCTCGGAGCTGATACGGTCGCGCTCGATGATTCGTTGTATTAAAGATTTCTTTTCCGCCGTAACGCAAACGATTGTATTGCATATGTCATCAATTCCGCTTTCAAAAAGCGTAGGCGCATCTAAAACCACATGGTTATTTTTTGCGGATAATATGTTTTTTATAACAATGTATGATACATAAGGATACATAATTCCGTTTAAAATGCTTCTTTTCGTCTTGTCGGAAAAGATTATTTTGCCTAAACGGCTTCGGTTTAACTCCCCTTGAGGGGTTATAACTTCACTGCCGAATTTAAAAGCGATTTCCGACAGGCAAGGCTTTCCCTTTTGAACTATTTTGCGGCAAATAAGGTCACAGTCTATTATATCAAATCCGTTAGTCCTAAAAACCTCGCAAACAGTGGTTTTTCCCGCACCCGACATTCCGGTGAGACCGATTACCGTTATATTATCTTTAACTGACATTATAGCTTTATCACCTTAAAGGCGGCGGCTCTTATAAGCCTGTTGTACACCGCCAGTCCTATTCCATTCTTACCCGGAGCTTGTACGTATATCTTTTCCGCACCTAATTCATCGGCTTTTCTAAGGCTTGAAAACAATGCGTTTGCTTCGGATTTGGAGGTATTGCCGTAAGGAAGCGTTTTTGCTTTGATTTTATCGTTACATTTGGCTAAAACAAAAGTTTTTTCATCACTGTTTTCGTTGATAAATTCCGCAAACCTATCCTGACTTTCACATTCCACCATATAAACCTCCGCCTTGGGAGAATAGTGCTTATACTTCATTCCCGGCGAAAGCGCCTGTTCGTTGTCATTTAAGCCTTCCGTTACCGCTCTGTCGATTTCGACCTTACAAAATTCCTCCAACATTTCGGAGGTCACTCCACCGGGACGAAGGATTTTAACGCCTATATCGGTAAATGCTATGACCGTGCTTTCAACACCGCAGGAGCATACACCGCCGTCTACTATCAGAGGGATTTTCCCCTTCATGTCCTTATAAACATATCCCGCTCTTGTGGGACTTGGCAGTCCCGACAGATTTGCGGAGGGCGCTGCCAAGGGAAAACCGCAGGCTTCTATAAGCTTTAAAGTCCAAGGCTGGTTGGGTATTCTAAATGCCACCGTATCAAGTCCGCCGCTGGTTTCGTAGGGTACAATTTTCTTTTTGGGCATGATCATCGTTAAAGGACCGGGGCAAAATTTCTCGGATAATCTTATCGCCAAATCGGGAACCTCTTCCGCATATTCATAAAACCAATCGGTGTTGGGAACATGTAATATTAAAGGATTGTCATTAGGTCTGCCCTTTGCGTCAAAGATCTTTTTCACCGCAATGGGAGATAAGCCGTTTCCTGCTAAGCCGTAAACGGTTTCGGTGGGTATCGCCACTATTTCGTGATTTTTTAAAAGCTCGGCGGCGATTTCTATGCTTTTAGGCGACATATTTAAAATTTCAGTGTTCATTAATTGTTAATCTTCCTTTGCGTTGGAGAGCTTAGCCGTTTGGTCTGCAATTGCCAAGGAATCGAATATTTCGTCACAATCACCGTTCATAAAAGCTTCCAGCTTATAAAGAGTCAAGCCTATTCTATGGTCTGTAACTCGGCTTTGCGGGAAATTATAGGTTCTGATCCTCTCGGAACGGTCTCCCGTTCCTACCTGTATTTTCCGTTCTGCCGCAATTTTGTCGGTCTGTTCGTTTAGCTTGGCTTCATAAAGCTTGGAATACAGCATTTTCATTGCCTTTTCCTTGTTCTTTATTTGGCTGCGTTCCTCTTGACATTCAACGATCGTGCCTGTCGGGTGATGAATTATTCTGATGGCGGATTCGGTTTTGTTGATATGCTGTCCTCCTGCACCGCTGGAACGATAGGTCTGTATTTCTAAATCGGCAGGGTTGATTTCCACATCAACCTCCTCCATTTCCGGGAGAACGGCAACGGTAATTGTAGAGGTATGGATACGTCCCTGCGTTTCGGTTTCCGGGACACGCTGAACCCTGTGAACGCCGCTTTCGTATTTCAGCTTTGCATAGGCGCCTTCTCCTTCCACCGAAAAGCTGATCTCCTTATATCCTCCCAATTCCGTGGGGTTTGAACTGATTATTTCTATTTTCCAGCTCTTGGATTGTGCATATAACGAATACATTCTGAACAAAGAGTTTGCGAACAGAGCCGCTTCGTCTCCACCTGCCCCTCCTCTGATTTCTATAATAACATTTCTGTCGTCGTCGGGATCCTTGGGCAGCAGGAGGATTTTAAGCTCTGCTTCAAATTCCTCTGCTTTAATTTTGGAGGAATTGAGCTGCTGCTGCGCCATTTCTTTAAATTCCTTATCAATGCCGCTTTCGTTAAGTATTTGCGCCGCTTCGTCAAATTCTTCCTTGGCTTTTTTATATTCACGGTATTTTTCCACGATAGGCGTCAGCTGCCTATGCTCCTTCATCAAGGTCTTGTATTTGCTTTGATTGTTTATTATCTCTATGTCCATAAGGCTTTCGTTTATTTCCTCAAGCCTTTTTTCGGCATTCTTCAGCTTGTCAATCATTATTTGAATCCCCGTCAATTATTTTTTTTATTTTTTTTTCGCACTTGCTTCTGGCAACCATAAAATCATGACCGCATTTTTCGCATTTTAAACGAAAATCCGCACCTACCCGCATTACAATCATTCGATTGCTTCCGCATGGGTGAGGTTTTTTCATCTCCAAAACATCTCCGACTTTTATATTCATTTTTACCACCGATAAACCGTTATTAATTATATATACTTATTTAGTATACCACAACAAATTCCAAAATGCAACTAAAAAACCACAAAGATTTGTACATAAAATTTTGTTGACCTTTTTGTAAAATTGAGTTATAATAAAACAAGCAAGTAAAAGCACAGAAATGGAAAGGACGGCTATTATGGCAAAACGCAGAATAGGAATTTTAACCAGCGGAGGAGACTGCCCCGGACTTAACGCCACAATAAGAGGCGTTGCAAAGGCATGCTATAATCTTCTCGGAGAGGATAAGGTAGAAATAATCGGTATTTCCGACGGCTATCACGGACTTATTCACAACGAATGTCGGGAAATGAAGTCCTCTGAGTTTTCGGGAATTTTAACCCAGGGAGGAACGATTCTCGGTACTCGAAGAACCCCATATAAAATGATGCAGGTAGTGGAGGAGGACAACATAGACAAGGTTTCGGAAATGAAGCAAACCTATAAAAACCGCAAGCTTGACTGTCTTCTCACATTAGGCGGAAACGGAACTCATAAAACGGCAAACCTGCTTTCCGAAGAAGGACTGAATGTGATCGGACTGCCAAAAACCATTGACAATGATATTTGGGGCACTTCCGTTACCTTCGGATTTCACACTGCGGTAGATATAGGAACGGAGGTAGTGGATAGAATACACACTACAGCCGATTCACACAGCCGCGTTATGGTTATAGAAATAATGGGAAATAAGGCGGGCTGGCTCACTTTATACTCGGGCGTTGCTGGAGGAGCCGATATAATCCTTATTCCCGAAATTCCCTATGATATAAATAAAGTAATCGGTGCGGTAGAATCACGCGCTAAAGCGGGTAAGTCTTTCTCTATCGTTTGCGTGGCGGAAGGCAGTATGGATTTGGCTGAATCCAAAATGAAGAAAAAAGACAGAATGAAGGCAAGAAGTGAAAAGGGCTATACAACAGCCACTGCCAGAATTGCCAAGGAGATTGAAGCAAAAACGGGCTTTGAAACCCGTACGGTTGTTCCCGGACATATGCTCAGAGGAGGCAGCCCTTCTGCTTATGACCGTGTTCTTGCCACAAATTTCGGCGCAAGAGCCGCAAAGCTTATTCTTGAAGAAAAATTTGGATACACTGTAGCCAAAATCGGTACGGAGATCGGTGAAAACAAGCTCTCCGACGTTACCATGAAGACAAAGTTTGTTCCCTTGGACGATAAGCTTGTTATAGCCGCAAGAGATATAGGAATATCCTTTGGCGATTGATCTGAAATACACATTCAGCTTGGTTTTTTCGACAGTCTGATATATTGACTGATACAAAAAAGACGATTTAAGATTTTTCTTCTTAAAACGTCTTTTTTATTGTAAAGCTATTGAAAAAAAGCCTTAATTATGATATAATTTTAAGGATAGATTTTTAACGGAATGTAAAAGCATAAAGAATACTGCTTTGTATTATCGTAGAGGGAGCAAAATAAATGGCTAAAATTAAGGTTGCGGTTCTGTTCGGGGGTCAGTCAAAGGACTATTCGGTGTCCTTAAAGTCCGCCTACTCGGTTATCTGCGCACTGACCAATGATAATTACGATGTAATTCCGATCGGAATTACCCGCGTAGGAAGATGGCTTTATTACCCCGGAAATTATGAAGCTATCGCCGACGGAACTTGGGAAAACGATTCCGACTGCTGTCCTGCGGTTATAAGCCCCGACGCCGTTCATCACGGTATAATTAAAATTATAGATAATGCGGAAATGGCTTTTCAGCGTATTGACGTGATTTTCTCCGTGATATACGGAAGATTCGGAGAATGCGGCAGGATCCAAGGGCTTTGTAAGCTGGCGGGAATACCTTTTTTGGGGAGCAATCTTGAAGCCTCCTGCACTACGCTCGATAAGGCCATGACGCATCTGCTTTTAGATGAAGCGGGAGTGGAGACCATAAAGTATTTTTGCGTTGAGCGCAGTGATATGACCTTAATTGACGATATTATAGAAAAACACGAGCATGAGTTAAATTACCCTCTTGTGGTAAAAGCGGCCAGCTGCAGCTCCTCTATTGGTTCAAATATTGCTTTTGATAAAAACGAATTAAAATCTGCGCTTAAAATCGCCTTTTCACATCATCATAAGGCTGTGGTGGAAAATGCGGTAACGGGAAGAAATCTTTGCTGCTGTGTATATGAAAACGAGGGATTGATCGAGGTTTCTTCTATCGGAGAAACCGTTCCCGTGAAAAGCTCAATTGACGATTTAAACAATTATATCATAAAAACCTCTAAATTTTCTCCAAAGGCTGACATTTCCGAAGAATTGTGGGAAAAGATCCGAATTACGGCGAAAAGAATATTTAGAATAATGGATTGTCAAGGCTTTGCGGTTATCGATTTTACTCTTTCGGACAACAAATTCTATTGCACTAAAGTATCAACCGTTCCCGGCTTTAACGAGGAAAGCGTAATGTTCTTTCTTTTATCGGCGGAAGGGCTTACATATTCGGAAATTTTGGGCATAATGATTAATAACGCATTGGAATCAAAAGTATAAAAACCGTAAAAAGAAAGGATAAAAAATGACGAAGGAAGTTTGTATAAATATAAGAAGCGTTCAATCCTCCGACGAGGACAGGGACGTGACCGAGCTTTTCACTGCCGGAAAGCTTACAAAGAAGGACAACAATGACAACTATCAGCTGTATTACGAGGAAAGCGACGCCTTGGGATTTGAGGGCTGCAACGTTACCTTGGACGTTTTCAAAGACTCGGTAAGAATGGTAAGAAGAGGAACCACCAACTCATGTCTTTACATCGAAAGAGGCAAAAAGCACCACTGCCATTACGGCACTCCCTACGGAGATATTATGATCGGTATAAATACGGACGCAGTATGCGTGGATTTGGACGATACGGGCGGAAATCTTTATTTAAAATATACCGTTGACGTTAATTCCGGTTTTTTATCGGAAAATGAAATGTTTATTACC
>JAMPBF010000068.1 GCA_023666805.1 Bacillota bacterium | reverse complement strand
GTATTGTGGACTGTGTGCTTACCTTTGAGGAGCTTTCCCAATGGTTGGAAGCGGAAGGCGTCAAATTCGAGCCCTGCGAGGACGACGAAAAAATCGGCGGAAAAGCGCGTCTGTTTCCCACCGGAGGAGGTATTCTCCGCAGCATGGAGTGCAAAAACAAGGACTATACATACATTCACATTGACGGAGTTGAGAACTGCGTAAACGCTTTAAAGGAGATCTCCGAGGGAAAAACGGGCAAGTGCTTTATCGAAATGTCCGCCTGCTACGGAAGCTGCGTCAGCGGTCCCGTTATCGAAAAAAACCGTCATGCCTGCATATCCAACACTCTTGCCGTGGATAAATACGCCAAGGCTTACGATTTTGAGGTTACACCCCTTTCGGAGGAGGAGATGAATAAAAGCCTTAAATTTATCGGAGTCAAGCGTCTTATGCCGGGCAGCAAGGCTATCGAGGAAATCCTTCACAAAATGGGCAAGCAAAGTCCTGCCGACGAGCTCAACTGCGGAAGCTGCGGCTATAATACCTGCCGCGAAAAGGCTGTGGCGGTTTATAACGGAAAAGCGGATCTTTCCATGTGCCTTCCGTTTTTGAAGGAAAAGGCAGAAAGCTTTTCCGACACGATCATCAAAAATACCCCCAATGCCATTATCGTGCTCAACGAATCCCTTGAGGTACAACAGATCAATAAGGCAGCCATGAAGCTTATGAATATCGCCAACGCCTCCGACGTTTTGGGCGAGCAGGTCGTGAGGATACTCGATCCCCTGCCCTTCTTTGACGTGATCGAAAGCGGAGTGAATATTCATGACAAGCGCATCTTCCTTGCGGAATACAACAAATTCGTGGAGCAGACCTTGATCTACGACCCAAGCTATCACATTGTGATGAGCATTATGAGAGACATTACCGACGAGGAGAAGGCGAAAAAGGCAAAGGACGAGATCAGCCAAAACACCATCGAGATCACCGAAAAGGTGATCGAAAAGCAGATGATGGCGGCACAGGAGATCGCTTCGCTGCTTGGAGAAGCCACCGCCGAATCGAAGATCGCATTTTTAAAGCTGAAGGAATCCCTTAGCGGACAGTGAAAGGAGGGTCAAGGTGAATAATTTATGCACGGATATAGGTTATCACAGTCTTAATCATGTCGGCGAACAGCTCTGCGGAGATCAGGTGGTAGTGGTAAAGCCCGATGAGGACACGGAAATCGTGGTTCTTGCGGACGGCTTGGGAAGCGGCGTAAAGGCTTGTATTCTCTCTACCCTGACATCAAAGATCATTTCCACCATGATGGCGGAATCCATGCCTATCGAGGAATGCGTAAGCACAATCGCTTCCACCCTGCCTGTGTGCAAGGTCAGAGGGGTGGCTTATTCCACCTTTACCATTCTGAAAATTTACGGCAACGAGGAAGCGGAGATAATCCAGTATGACAACCCTCATGTGATACTGCTCAGAGACGGTAAAAATTTCGTATACCCGGAAACCTCCATGGAGATCGGCGGTAAAACCATTTATAAAAGCAAAATCAAGCTGACGGAAAACGACGTGTTTATTATGATGAGCGACGGCTGTATACATGCGGGTGTGGGAATGGCTTTGAACTACGGCTGGCAAAGGGATAATATTATCGACTACATGGAAAAATTTTACACTCCCGACGCTACCGCAAAGGGGCTTACCACCATACTGCTCGACGAATGCAACAAGCTTTACGGAGGAAATCCCGGCGACGACACCACCGTTTGCTCGGTCAAAATAAGGCAAAGGCAGTCGGTCAATCTTATGATCGGTCCTCCCGCAGATCCTAAGGACGTTAACAAGATGATGTCGCTGTTTTTCTCAAAGCAGGGCAAGCACATCGTCTGCGGAGGCACCACCTCCTCCTTGGCGGCGCAGTATTTGGGAAAAGAGGTAAGACCCACATTGGACTATCTTGATCCCGAAATCCCCCCCACTGCGGAGATCGACGGGGTAGATCTGGTCACCGAAGGGGTGATAACCATTAATCGGGTGGTGGTTTACGCACAAAGCTATGTTAAGGACAACGAAAAGTTCAACGACTGGAATTACGGCTTGGACGGCGCTTCCGCAATTTCCCGCATGCTTTTCGAGGAGGCTACGGACATCAACTTTTTTGTGGGAAGAGCCTCAAATGCGGCTCATCAAAACCCGGATCTGCCTATCGGCTTTAACATCAAAATGCAGCTGGTGGAACAGCTTGCGGAGGCTTTGAAGACCATGGGCAAGAAAATCAAGGTAAGCTATTTTTAATTGCAGCCAAAAATATTTAAAAAATTCTTCCAAAGGAAGGAGAGAAATATGAGAAAATTCGATACCAATGTGCAATATCTTAAGTACAAGGTGCTGAGGGAGGTCGCCCGATATGCCTTTGAGGACAGAGAGCTTTACTGGTACCACGATATTCCCAATATTATCGTAAAGGGCAAGGAAGCCACCATGCGCTGCTGCATTTACAAGGAAAGGGCTATTGTGGGAGAGCGTATAAAGCTGGCTCTCGGCGGCGACAAAAACAATCCCAACGTAATCGAGGTAATTGACATTGCCTGCGATGAATGCTCGGTAAGCGGCCATACCGTTACCGACAATTGCAGAGGCTGTATTGCTCACCGCTGCGAGGAGGCGTGCCCGAGAGGAGCAATTTACTTTGATAAACAGCAGAAGGCTCACATAGACAAGGAAAAATGCATAGAGTGCGGCAGGTGCGCCAAGGTTTGCCCTTACAGCGCCATTGCCAACAACAAGCGCCCCTGCGAAAAGGCATGCAAGATCGGGGCTATCTCCATGAACGAGGATAAATGTGCGGCTATCAACTATGACAAGTGCATTTCCTGCGGCGCTTGCGTTTATATGTGTCCTTTCGGAGCTATCTCGGAAAAAAGCTTCATTCTCGATGTAATAGACATTCTCAAAAAGAGCGAAAACAACGCAAGGTACAAGGTCTACGCCTTGGTAGCTCCTTCTATCTCCAGCCAGTTCAGCTATGCCAAGCTGGGACAGGTGATCACGGGAATAAAAGAGCTGGGCTTCCATCATGTGGTGGAGGCTGCCTTAGGTGCAGATCTTGTCGCCTACAAGGAAGCAAAGGAATTAAAGGAAAAGGGATTTTTGACCAGCTCCTGCTGCCCTGCTTTTGTTACTTATATCGAAACACAGTTTCCGCAGCTTAAGGACAAAATTTCTCACAACCTGTCGCCGATGGCGGAGATCGCAAAATATATAAAGGAAAGCGACCCCGATTGCAGGATAGTATTTATGGGTCCCTGCACTGCCAAAAAGGCGGAATTTCAAAAGGAGACCGTTGCGCCCTACATAGACAGCGTGATAACTTTCGAGGAATTGCAGGCGTTATTTGACGGCAAAAACATAAATATCGAGGAATTGGGAGAAACCTCTCTCGATAACGCCTCCTATTTCGGCAGGATCTTTGCAAGAAGCGGAGGCTTGGCTGACGCCGTGGCTGAGGCTCTTAAGGAGCAGGGAGCAGATGATTTTGCCTTAAACGCTATATCCTGCGACGGTATCGAGGAGTGCAAGACGGCGCTTTTGAGAGCTTCAAAAAACGTTCTGCCCAACAACTTCGTCGAGGGCATGGCGTGCGTAGGCGGCTGCATCGGAGGCGCAGGCTGCTTAACTCACGGTGAGAAGAACAAGAGCGAGGTGGATAAGTACGGCAAGGAGGCTTTTGAAAAGTCTATCAAGGACGCTATTTCCATTTATATCAAGGAATGAACGTTGATATTTGTTCCGATAAAAAAGGCGGTTGATTTTCTCCGCCTTTTATTTTTTTTGCATATTTTGATAAAATCCGAGCAAAATATTTGCACAAATTAACTCGGAAAGGAATTTTTCTTATGACTAACAAAGAACTTCTTTATATCGAAGATGCACTTGGTCATGCGCAGTATTTTCAGACCAAATGCAGTGAAACCGCTTCTCAAATCCAAGACGCCGAGCTTAAGACCTGCGTTCAGCAGATGGCGCAGAAGCACGGACAAATTTTTCAAAGCTTTTACGGCTTGCTGTAAGGAACGGAGGTATCAATATGGACGACAAGAACTTAATGGAAAACATTTTGCTGCTTGAAAAGGGAGTTTGCGACCTTTATATGCACGGGACCATCGAATCCTCTACCGACGATGTTCATCAGGTCTTTAACGCCGCCCTGAACAATGCGCTTTGTATGCAGGACGAAATATATGACAAGATGTCGGCAAAGGGCTGGTACCCCGTTCAGCAGGTGGAGCAGAATAAAATCAACACCGTAAGACAAAAATTCAGCGGACAGTAAATAGAAAAAAACGCTGCGGCTAACCGATGCCGCAGCGTATTTGTTTTTTTGTCAGATCGTCACGTTAACAGCCTCGTCGTCATTGTGGAAATTAAGCACCTCGTTGCCGTCAAACTGCACGGGGACTTGACCTTCGTCGATAAGCTCCACCATTTTTTCGGCGATAGCGGGATCGAACTGAGTTCCGGAGCAGCGCTTAAATTCCTCCTTGATCTCCTCGGGGGTTTTACTGTGCTGATAGTGCCTGCCTCCCGCCATTGTGTCGTAGCAGTCGGCAACGCAGATGATCCTTGCGAAATAGGGGATCTCATCGCCCTTTAAGCCTTCGTTATAGCCGGTGCCGTCGTATCTTTCATGATGATAGCGAGCGCCGTCGCCGATACCCGGGATCGAAGTGAAATCCTTCAAAATACGTCCGCCGATCGTCGGATGCTGTTTGACTATCTCGATCTCGGCGGGATCGAGCTTTCCGTTTTTGTTGAGTATTCTGTCGGAAATACCGATCTTTCCTATATCGTGAAGCAATGCTATGTCGTAAAGCCTCTCCTGATCGTCAATGCTTAAGCCTAACTTTTTCGCAAGCATATTGGAATACATGGCAACTCGTATGGAATGACCGTTGGTGTATTTATCCTTGGCGTCGATCGTATTGGCGAAGGTTCTCAGCGCCTGCATAATTATGGTGCGGTATTCGCTTTGACGCTTTTTCAAGGCTTCGGTCTTTTTTCGTACAACCATGTTTATGACCAAGGCGATAAGAGCGATCATGACCAAGGCGGCGAATACCCAAAACACGGGCATTTCCCAAAATCTGTCGTTCTTGTGAACGGGAATGCTGAGTGAGCCTATGACCGTTTCCTCGTCGCTTGCCAGCACATCTACCTTAAAGGTGTAGTTTCCGCCGCGAAGATTGGTATAGCTGGCGCTGAGGGGATTTTCATTGGAAGCAAGGCTGTAGCGGCTGTCAAAGCCCTCCAGCATATAGCGAAGCTTTACCGCCTTGCCCGAAAACGAAAGCGCCGCAAAATTAAAGGTAAGACGCATGTCCGTGCCCTTCATGCTTACGCTTGTTACGGTGCCGAGCTCGCTGCCGTCTATCTCAACATTGTTTATCACGGGAGAGATACTGCTGTCGGAATCGCTTATATCGGAAATATTGAGGATCGACATTCCGTTGGCGGTACAGAGATACAATACGCCGTCCTCCTCACAGTTCCATGTGTTTGCGTTAAGAGAGCCTGTAAGTCCGTAGGTTATGCCTACTATCTTTACCGCAGGATTGCTGTCGGATTTTAAAAGCATTTCCCTGTTTATAATGTTTATGCCGTTGCTTTGCATAAGCCAAATATCATCGCCTACAAGCTTCATATCAAAAATGCTTCCCGGGCTTTTGTCATAATTCGATATAAGCCAAAAGCGGTTCAGCGAATAGTCCCAGTAATAAAGACTGTTTCCGGCGCTGATAAACAGACCCTTGTCGTCTATGTCGGACAGCATTCGCAGCACTACGCCCGAATCCAAGCCCTGCTCGTAATTATAGTGGGAGACCTTTTTGTCCTTTATGGCGTAAAGCCCCTGTCCGTCGCTTCCCGCATACAAAACTCCGTCGGGCCCTTCGCAAAGGCAAAGGATCACTGTAAGGCCGTACTCGTCATCGTAGGATTCGATTACCTTGCCGTTTTGTATGATGCTTACACCGCTGCGGGTAGCTACCGCAATATTGCCGTCGGACATTTCCAGCGTCATTCTTGTCTGACTGTCGGCAAGCCCGTCTTCTGAAGAGTATGCGGTAATTTTCTCGGTTTTCGGATCGTACATTACCAAACCGTTTTGATAGTAGGTGCTTATCCATACTATTCCCTTTGAATCCCGCATGATATGACGTATGCGCTCGCCGTGCAGCATTTCGGTAAGCTCGTTTTCCACCCTTTGACAATTGCCGTCCAAGGCGATAAGCCCAGTATCAGTGCCTAAAAGATAACCGCCGCTGTACTTGCATATGGTGTTGAGAGGTATCTCCGACAGCTGTGCGTCGGAATTTACATTGTAAAACGTTCCCTCCACCAAGTGAATTATTCCGTAGCTGTTGGAGGCTATCCATACGTTGCCTTCATAGTCGAAGCATATTTTCACGGCAGCCACCGCATGCTCGTTCTTTACCGAGTGCCATTTCCAATCGCTGTCAAAAAAACCCGAACCGCTTATTCCCACTGCCCAAATATTGCCCGCAGCGTCCTGTGCAATATCGTTAAAGGTCGAAACACTATCCGTCGCATGCTCGGTAAATTTAAAAGAATTATCGCCGTATGAAGCGTCCAGCAGCTCGACCCCGTATATGTAATTATCGCTTGTTCCGAGATAAATATTGCCGCTTCTGTCAGTTCCGGCACAGTATACGCTTGATTTAAGCCCGCTTGAGTCGTAAACGCCTATTACCTTGCCGTCCGAAACAAAATCGACTATGCCGTCGTCCTTACAAGCCCATATAACGCCGTTTTCGTCCGATACTGCGCTGTAAACGGGCTTTTCCTCTCCCGATACGGGGATCAGCGTATTGTCCTCGGAAATAAGCGCAAGACCCGAGGTGGTTCCGGCATAGACCCTGCCCTCCTTATCCTCGGCAAAGCAGCGCACGGAAAGGAACATGGTTCTTTCGCTGTATTCGATATGCGAAAAGGTATTGTTTTCGTAGAAATATATGCCTGAGTCGTTGGTTCCGATCCAAAGTCTTCCGCCGCTGTCCTCAAACAGCATGCGTATTCCCGATGAAGGGAAGCTTCCGCTTCCTCCCGAAAAGTTGTAAAATTCCGTGCCGTCGTAGCGGATAAGTCCGCCGTAGCTTCCTATCCATATATATCCGTCGGAGGTTTGTATTACCGTATTGGCTTCGCCGGTGGGCAGCCCGTTGGTGTCGTTGTATTCGTAAACTATCCAGTTTTGAAGAAAGCTTTCCTGCGGCGACGCATAAGCGGGCACATCTATCGCAGGCAAAAGCATTGTCAAGGACAATATTAAAGTAAAAAGCCGCTTTAATCTCGACATCATGTTTCCCTTTCATAACGGTTTTTCTGATTTCTGTATATGGAGTTGGCTATTTGAAATTGCGTGCATAAAAGAAAAAAATACAGTTCATTTAATTATATCAAATTAATTAAATTTTGTCAACTTTTGCCTGAAAAAATAAATCCGATGGACTATAAGTTTACCCAAAAATAAAAAACTTGAATTGTTATTCTTTTTGTGATATAATTCAGCTGTGGCAAACCGATAAATTAACACTGATGATGAAACCTAAGCAAAACGGATTAAAGCTGAATATTGCAGGAGGTATAACATGGCTATTCCCAAAGTAAAAGAACAGGACATCATTGATGCTTTAAAGTATATCGATGAGAATGGAGTGCCTTTCCATAATCAGAGCACAAAGTATGAACTGGTGACCGAGGACGGAAAGAAGTACCCGCCGAAGTATGTGATGGCCGTGGCGGATCATATAGCAAACGGTACGGATATATCCGCAGAGGGCTTTAATGCTGTGGAGGCAAAAAGCTGCCTGGAAGGACTGGGCTTTACGATTGAAACAAAGCAGCAGGAGAAATTCCGGCTGTCTGTTACAGCTGCCAGCGTAGAATCCACGGACGCTCGTTTCACAATGGACAATTTGAGCCTCGGCGATAATTACAAGCCTCTTGATGCTTATTTCAAAAAGGCAAACGGCGATGTAGTCAAACGCTCCTATAGCAAAGGAGAAAGAAGAAATTCAAATCAAACTATGCCGCGTATTGCCTGCCAGGTGTTTGAAAAACAGCTTGCCGAAATGTCTGTTGAGGAGAAAGAGAATTTCCCGATCTGCAAATATAACCCTGACAGCGATTTGATTTGCGGCGTCTATTCCGGTGTGGACGAATATAAAAAGCATCGGAACACCTTAGAATACCTGACCTACGGATATGATAACGGCAGGCAATTTGTATTTTACTGCTGGAATATTTTCTCCACGATTATTTTCGTTCAGGAATGTCTTAAGCGTTTCGGCGAGCCCGGCGATCAGTTTATTCTCACCTATCGCGAGAAAGAAGAAAAGGAAGCGGCAGCGGCGGAAACGGAGGTCGCTGCACGGGAGGAGCTTGTCCAACAGTTCAAGGGTTACCGAAATCCCTTCTCTTCCATGCTGATTGCCTCAAAGAATCTGATTTTCAGAGGTGCGCCGGGAACAGGAAAATCATACCTCGCAAAGGAAATCGCCGCCGATATTATCAGCAACGGCTATTTTGACGACTATACGCTCCTTACCGATGAACAGAAAAAACAGGTGGAATTTGTGCAGTTCCATCCGAGTTATGATTACTCTGACTTCGTTGAGGGCTTAAGACCGAAGGTAAATGACGATGGCACTATGGGCTTTGAGTTGCAGGATGGCATTTTTAAGAAGTTTGTTGCCCGTGCGAGGAAGAACTATGAGGACTCCCAAAAGTCCAAGGAAACGATAGAAAAAGAAATCTCCGTACAGGAATCCATGACGGAGTTCTTTTCCAATATCGAACTTGGTGCGGATACCTTTAAGACGATAAACGGAAGCGAATTTACAGTTACAAGTGTAGATGATGTACATATTAATATTTCCATTCCCGGAAATGCCATCGTTAATAAGCTTGTTCTTAATTTGAATGATATTAGAAAGATGCTGGAATCAGGTATAGACTTCAAAAAAATAAAGGATATTTCGGCGTTCTTCGGAGTATCATTTGCATCTCAGGCATATTCTTATGACTTTGCCCTCTACAAAGCAATCAGGACAAAGAAAAGTGCTGCTACAAAGGCAAAAACAAAGCAGGAGGAACTGAAAAAATACATTTTCATCATTGATGAGATCAACCGCGGAGAGATTTCAAAGATATTTGGAGAGCTGTTCTTTGCGATAGACCCCGGGTATCGCGGCAGAGCCGGTGAAATTTCTACGCAGTATTCAAACCTGCATTCTGATCCGAATGAGAAGTTTTATATCCCCGAGAATGTATACATTATCGGTACCATGAACGACATTGACCGCTCCGTAGACAGCTTCGACTTTGCAATGCGCAGAAGATTCCGCTTCGTGGAGCTTCGTGCGGACGAGCGCCTTGAAATGCTGGCGTCCCTTGAGGACGAGGAGCTTGAAGCCGAGGCAATCAGGAGAATGGCTGCACTCAACAAGGAAATTGCAGAGGTTGAGGACTTAAACGAAAACTACCAGATTGGCGCATCCTACTTCCTTAAGCTTAAGACACTCGATTTTGACCAGCTCTGGACGGACTGTCTGCAGCCCCTCTTGCAGGAATATATCCAGGGTATGTATGACGAGGACGGGCTTATGAGCAAATTTGCGAAAGCGTACGGATATAAAAAGCCCATTGAAGGTGATGTGAATGAAACTACTCAAAATCAAGGATAATTCCGGGCAGAAAAAAGACGCTTTTTCCGATATAAAGGCTCTCACGGACAAGATCGCTGATAAGACATTGGAGCAGCTTGAACGGGAAGGTATCTTTGTGTTCCCCGAAATCGTTAAGGACGCCGAGGACATTACACGGGATCAGATGATTATCCGAAGCGTTAACGACAGCTATCGTTCCGGGAATGTAATGGGCTTTCTCGGCTGCGGGGACGAGCGGCTGATCATCGAGTCTCGTTTTGGCGGTGAGGAGAATGACTTTTTCTTTCGGTACCTTCTTGACAAGGTGATGGACTTTCCCAATATTGTAGATCTCGAATCAGATGCCAATCAGGATAGCCGCCTGTTCAATTTTCTGCTGTTCCTGTTTCCGTATTATCTGAAAACAGCCATGCGGAAGGGTCTGTTCAAAAAGTACATTCTGCATAGATACAATGACGGTAATGTGAAAGGCGCTATCGACATCGCACGGCACATAGAGAAGAACACTCCGTTCATAGGAAATGTGGCTTATTCCCAGCGTGAGTTTTCTTACGATAACAGCCTCACGGAACTTGTGCGGCATACCATAGAATTTATCAAAAGGAAACCTTACGGCGGCAATCTCCTTGTCAAGGCAAAGAATGAAGTAAAACTCGTTATTGAAGCCACGCCCGAATATGAGCCTTATGATAGACAGAGAATCATTGAGCAGAATAAGAAAAACACAGTGCGGCATGCATACTTTCGGGAATATCTCGCATTGCAAAGGCTCTGTCTTCTGATTCTTCGGCATCAGAAACATCAGATGGGCTTCGGCTCAAGACAGATATACGGTATTTTGTTTGACGGCGCATGGCTGTGGGAGGAGTATGTCAATTCCCTCATAGAGGATGTGTTTTATCATCCGATGAATAAAGGCGGCAAGGGCGCCCAGCGGCTCTTTGCCGGGAACATAGGTTTAATCTATCCCGACTTTATCAGCCGAGACAATGAAGCGAGAATAATCGCAGATGCCAAGTACAAACCGCTTGATAATATCGGCAATCGGGACTATCTGCAAGTGCTGGCGTATATGTTCCGCTTTGAAGCCAAGGAAGGATACTTCCTCTACCCGGAGGCAGAAGGCTCCGACGATTTGAAACTATGGCTGAATTGCGGCACGACCTACGAATCAAACGTTATGCTGCGTGATGACGTCAGTATTACCAAGCACGGGTTGAAAATTCCTGTGGATGCGTCTGATTATGCCGGGTTTGTAACGAAAATGAAATTGCACGAGCAGGAATTTAAAAAAGAGTTTTTCAAGCAAACCTATTGATACAAAGAAAAATCTTGACATATGCCATTTACAATAGCTTGTCAGGCATCACAAAAATGAAGGTTGACGCTATTGTCAATGCCGCAGATCCCGTTTATAACAGTAAAAGAAGAAATGCGACGCATTGCTCCGCTTACACAAAATCGCTGTCACAAGCGCTGTACCGCAAGCACCGACGGGAGCAATCAGAAAAGATATGAAGAAACGAGGCGAACACAAATGATAGGAGCAATTATCGGCGATATTGTCGGCTCGGTGTACGAGTGGCACAATATCAAAACAAAGGAATTTCCTTTTTTCCGTGACGACTGTTATTTTACAGACGATACCGTTATGACCTGCGCTGTTGCGGAGGCACTTATGAATGGCGGAGAACGTGATGACTTTATCGATGCAATGAAGAAATATGGCCGTATGTACCCGAATGCGGGATACGGAGGAAGGTTCGGCACATGGGTATTCTCCGACGACCGAGAGCCGTATAACAGCTTCGGCAACGGCTCGGCTATGCGTGTTTCGCCCTGCGCCTGGGTTATGGACTGCAGCTTTTGTGCCAGAACAGGAATGTGGCCCTCCGGCGGCAGAGCCCGAGCAAGGCTGTCCGCTGAAATAACACATAACCACCCGGAAGGCATCAAAGGCGCAATGGCAACAGCTGATGCAATTTTCATGTGCCGATATTACTTCGGCGGATATTACGGTGACTACGAACAGCCCATCAACGATAATCCTGCGGAATGCAAAAAGCGCATCAAAGAACACATCGAACAAGAGTATGGATATGACCTCTCTCGCACACTTGATGAAATACGACCTACCTATCGCTTCAACGAGACCTGCCAGGACACCGTGCCTCAAGCCATAGCCGCCTTCTTGGAAAGCACCGATTTTGAGGACGCTGTCCGAAACGCAATTTCCCTTGGCGGAGACAGCGATACACTGGCAGCAATTACAGGCAGCATAGCGGAGGCTGCTTACGGCATTCCTGACCGGATCAAGGACAAGGCATATTTATATCTGGATGAGCCGCTAAAGGATATACTCAGAAGATGGAGAAGGTTCATATCGCAGGAGTGATTGTAACCTTACGGTGCTTCTTCGGCATCTTTCCAAAATCCCCACGCTTCGGAAAGCGGTGGAGGAAGCCATAGGTTTTTCCCACTAAACGGTTATCAAGCCTTAAAATCGAGGCAGAGCAAGGCTCTGCCCGATTTTCTTTTTTTATCTTTACCCGCAACGCTGCACAAATCAGCGGCGTCTGACCGAAGCGTTAGCGGGACGCCAACACCGGTAGCGGACAGAAAACGGCTATTTATTCAAGGCACACC
>JAMPBF010000067.1 GCA_023666805.1 Bacillota bacterium | reverse complement strand
CGCTCTGGATAGGAGCATAATCGTTAAGAGCCTTAGCCATAGGAGCGAGGCAGTTGGTGGTGCAGGAAGCGGCGGAGATAATGGTGTCGTCCTTGGTAAGGGTCTTTTCGTTAACGCTGTAAACGATCGTCTTAAGGTCGTTGCCTGCGGGAGCGGAAATAACTACCTTCTTAGCGCCTGCCTTGATATGAGCTTCGGACTTTTCCTTGGAGCAGTAGAAGCCTGTGCACTCGAGAACTACGTCTACGCCGCCGCACTTGCTCCAGGGAAGGTTTTCAGCCTTAGCCTCAGCATAAATAGTAAGTGTCTTGCCGTCAACGGTGATGGTGCCTGCTTCGTCGTCGGCGGTAACGGTGTGAAGACCCTCGCCGATTTTGCCGCAGTAGCCGCCCTGTGCAGTGTCATACTTTAAGAGCTGAGCCAGCATAGAGGGCTTGGTAAGATCGTTGATAGCAACTATCTCGTAACCCTCCGCACCGAACATCTGTCTGAAAGCAAGTCTGCCGATACGGCCGAAACCGTTGATTGCAACTCTAACATTAGCCATTGGAATATTCCTCCTGAATTTTAATAATTTTGTGGTGGGTAATTAACTATCCATATTTATTATACTAAAATTCAATGAAATAATCAAGGGGTTTTTGGGAAAAATTATCAATTTTTTTGCATTTGCGCAGCCGTCTTTTAAAAAAACGGCGCCGAATTTGCAATAAAACAAAATATGTGTTACAATATATTATCGATCCCTGTTTAAAATACGGATTTCGTCCGTATTTCAGCGAAAACAGCATAAGTAAAGCCGCTTCGACAACAGCCTTTTTACTGTTTCCGCTTCAAAAGATAGACAAAGTCTATATTTTAAATTGGAAATAGTATTACATCGGGCTTTGCTGCGGAATGAGGAGAAAATAAACGAAAGAGGAGAAAAACAAATGAACAGCTTAAAAGACGCATATACCCTTTCAAACGGCGTAAAGATCCCCTGTGTCGGCTTCGGAACATGGAAAACTCCCGACGGTGAGGCGGCGGGAGCGGTCAAGACCGCTCTTAAGGTCGGCTACCGTCACATTGACACCGCCGCAGGCTACGACAATGAGGTCGGAGTTGGCGAGGGCATAAGAGAAAGCGGTATCCCCAGAGAGGAGATCTTTGTCACCAGCAAGGTCAAAAACTCGGAGCGGGGTTATCAAACCACCCTTGCCGCTTTTGAAAAAACCGTGTCCGACCTGGGGCTCGATTATTTGGATCTTTACCTTATCCATTGGCCCGCTTCTTTTTCACGCTTTGACAATTGGGAACAGATCAATTTGGATACCTGGAGAGCGATGACAGAGCTGTATAAGGCGGGAAGGATCCTTGCGATCGGCGTATCCAATTTCATGCCTCACCACCTGAAAGCGCTTGTGGAGACCGAGGTTGCGCCGATGGTGGATCAAATCGAATTTCACCCGGGGCAAATGCAGTCCGAAACTGTAGATTATTGCAGAAAAAACAACATTTTGGTGGAAGCCTGGAGCCCTCTTGGCTCGGGCAGAATGCTGTCCAATCCCGCACTTGCCGAAATTGCCGCCAAATACGGCAAATCCACAGCTCAGCTTTGCATAAGGTGGTGCCTGCAAAACGATACGCTGCCCTTGCCGAAATCCGTTACCCCTTCCCGCATTGAAGAAAACGGCAATATTTTTGATTTTGAAATCGGCGCCGAGGATATGGATAAAATCAATTCAATGGAATACTGCGGCGGTTCGGGACATCATCCCGATAAGGTGAATTTTTAACATTAATAACCGATTTAAAAACAGATAATACTTAAAAACCGAATAAACCGCTTTTGAAATGCCTCGCCGCTTTTGCGGCAGGGCAAGGGGGCAAGCAAAAAATTCAAGAGTTAGTTGGGGAAGCAATAGTATAAGGGGGGATAATCAATATGTATATCAGAAGCTCAAATCCGTCGGATCTTGATGAAATAGAAAAAATTTACGCCGACGCCAGAGAAAAAATGAAAAGGGAGGGAAATCCCTGCCAGTGGGGCAGCACTCACCCTCCCAAGGAAATGATACTGGAGGATTTTAAGCAGGGAACGGGCTACGTGGCGGTGGAGAACGGCGAAATTTGCGGCGTATTCGCTTTTATTATCGGAGAAGACCCCACTTATGTCAATATCGAGGGGGAATGGCTCAACAACGAGGAATACGGCACTATCCACCGAATAGCGGGCAGCCGTAAGGCAAGCGGCGTTTTGAAAGCCGCCTTGGATCATTGCAGCAGGCTTTGTCCGAACATAAAGATCGACACCCATGAGGACAATAAAATAATGCAGCATCTACTTGAAAAGCTGGGCTTTTCCAGATGCGGCATTATCTACGTTATGGACGGAACACCGAGAATTGCCTATCAAAAGAAATATTCCGTATAATAATACTAATAACCATTTAAAAACCGGATAAACCGGTTTTTAAATGCCCTGCCGCTTTGCGGCAGGGTGAGGGAGCAAAGCTCCCTCAGCTATTGTATTGAACGTACATAACCTGCGCCTGTCGGCGCACCTTCGGCTTCGCCGAAGGATTTGAATTGTGGATTTTATCCACAATTCAAATGGTTCATAGTATAAGACGGCAAAATAAAAAAAGCATTGACAAAATAATCCGAAATATATTATACTAATAAGAGAAAAATGATGAAAAGGAATGTATTATGTCAATAACCACAGTATTATTTGATTTGGACGGAACTCTCCTGCCTATGGATAACGACGCCTTTACGAAAGGCTATTTCGGGTTTTTGTCAGCCTATATGAAAAAATACGGCTATCAGCCGAAGGAGCTTGTGAATGCAGTTTTGTCCGGCACGGCGGCAATGGTGAAAAATAAAGGCGACAGATCCAATGAAGCCGCCTTTTGGGACAAATTCGGCGAAATTTACGGCGAAAAGGGAATAAGCGACAAGCATTATTTTGACGAATACTACAAAACGGATTTTCAAAAGCTGAAGGAATTTTGCGGCATAAGCCCATCGGCGGCGGAAACGGTACATAGCTTAAAGGAAAGGGGCTTCACCGTCGTTCTTGCCACCAATCCGATTTTTCCCGCCTATGCCACCGAAAGCCGGATCCGCTGGGCAGGGCTTGATCCCTCTGATTTTAAGCTGTATACTACCTATGAGAATATCGGCTATTGCAAGCCCAATCCCGATTACTATGCCGAAATATTCAAAAGACTTGGCGCAGCTCCCGAGGAGTGCATAATGATAGGCAACGACGCAAAAGAGGACATGATAGCGGAAAAACTGGGTACAAGCGTTTTTTTGCTCACGGATTGTCTTATAAACAAGGAAAACACGGATATTTCCCGCTATCCTAAAGGTGATTTTACCGACTT
This sequence comes from Bacillota bacterium, assembly GCA_023666805.1. GTDB lineage: Bacteria > Bacillota > Clostridia > Oscillospirales > Ruminococcaceae > Ruminiclostridium_E. Next base: position 9,025 of record JAMPBF010000067.1, on the reverse strand, counting down.
GGCCGAGTATTTGAAAGCGCTGTAATTATAAAAACCATTATAATAAAAAACGAGGCAGAAATCAAGCTCTGCCTCGTTTTTTATTGAAAATTACTTGCTGAAATATTTTACCGCATTGTTATAGCAAATGTCCTTAACGATTTCACCCACAAGAGGAATATTGTCGGGGTATTCGCCCTCCTCGATGAGCGTTCCCAACATATTGCAGACAATGCGTCTGAAATACTCGTGGCGGGTATAGGAAAGGAAGCTGCGGCTGTCGGTAAGCATGCCCACAAACTTGCTCAGCAGACCGACCTGCGACAGCGCCATCAGCTGACGCTCCATACCGTCCTTCTGATCGTTGAACCACCATGCGGAGCCGAACTGCATTTTTCCTACCACTCCGCCCTGTTGGAAGCAGTTGATTATGGTTGCCAAAACCTCGTTGTCCCGAGGGTTAAGGCAGTAGAGAATGGTTTTGGGCAGCTCGTCGGTGCTGTCCAAGGTGTCCAACAGCATGGAAAGCTTTTTGGCAAAGGTCTGATCCTCGATAGCGTCAAAGCCCGTATCGGGTCCCAGCTGTTTCATATAACGGCGGGAGTTGTTGCGCAGTGCGCCTATATGGTACTGCTGCACCCAATGAAGCCTTGCGTACTGCTTGCCCAAATGTACCAAAATATATCCCTTGTACTGTTCGATCTCGGCAGGCGTAAGATCGTCGCCCGCAAGCGCCTTTTTAAGTATTTTATCCACCTGCTCCTTAGAGGCGGGCATATACATTACCACGTCAAGAGCGTGATCGGAGCAAACGCAGCCAACACCGTCAAAATACTGGATGCGCTTGGTAAGAGCCTCGCACAGCCCGTCAATGCCGTCGATCTTAACGTCCGCAGCGTCAGCTAACTTTGCGATATAAGGCACAAAGGTGTCAAGCTCGATGTTTATGGCTTTGTCGGGACGGAAGGCGGGAGCGACCTCTACCTCAAAGCTCTTGTCTTCCTTCAAAAGCTTATGAAAATGCAGATCGTCGATAGGATCGTCGGTGGTGAAGATCTTTTTAACGTTGCTCATGGTGATAAGCTTGCGTGCGGTAAGGGTTTGCAGCTTTTCGTTGGTTTTATCGAATATGTCTTTAGCGGTTTCGGGAGAGAGGATCTCGTCAATGCCGAAAAATCTCTGCAATTCAAGGTGCGTCCAGTGGAAAATCGGATTGCCGATAGCGTAGGGCATTACCTCCGCATATTTAAGGAATTTCTCGTAATCTCCCTTGTCGCCCGTGATATAGCTTTCGTCAACGCCCATTTCCCTCATAAGACGCCATTTGTAGTGGTCGCCGCCTAACCACGCCTCGGTGATAGAGCTGAACTTCTTGTCGTTGTAGATCTCCTCGATGTTCAGGTGGCAGTGAAAGTCAAAAATAGGCATATCCTTTGCATAATCGTGATAAAGGGTCTTGGCGGTTTCGTTTTTCAGCACAAAATCCTTATCCATAAATTTTTTCATTGGTATTCGTCCTTTCTCGGTTGATTATTATACTGTAGATGACGAGACTTTGCGAAACGAAGTCTCATAAACTCCAAGCGCTGCTTTTCGGCGGACAGCAAAAAATGTCCGCACTTTGATCGAAAATCGGGTATTAGCTTAATTTCGCACGTTCCTTACAGCGTAACTCCCGTCTTAAAAATAGCAATATCTCTGGAATTATACCGTTCGTTGACCGTCTGCTTGCCGTCGGCGGTTTCAACGATCAGATCCACCAGCTGCTCTAACTTATCGTCAAAGCTTACCCCCTCCGCAATATCTCCCGCATTGAAATCGATCCAGTTGGATTTTCTCTTTGCAAGGTCGGAGTTTGTGGAGATCTTTATTGTGGGAACAAAGCCGCCGAAGGGCGTGCCTCTGCCCGTAGTAAACAGCACCATGTGACAGCCTGCGCAGGCAAGATTGGTGACCGCCACCATATCGTTTCCCGGACCGTTAAGAAGATTAAGACCGGGAGAGGAAAGAGCGTCGCCGTCAAAAAGAACGTCGCACACCGCCCCCGAACCCGATTTTTGAGTGCAGCCCAAGGACTTGTCCTCCAAGGTGGTGATGCCGCCTGCCTTGTTGCCGGGAGAGGGGTTTTCGTAAACGGGCTGATCGTGCTTTTGGTAATACTCCTTAAAGCCGTTTACCAGCTTGACTATCTTGTCGAAGGTCTCTTCGTCCTTGGCTCTGTCCATTAAAAGCTGCTCCGCACCGAACATTTCCGGCACCTCCGTAAGAACGGTAGTGCCGCCGATGCCCTCCATATAGTCGGAAAGCCGTCCCACAAGAGGATTGGCGGTAATTCCCGACAATCCGTCGGAGCCGCCGCACTTTAAGCCGATCTTAAGGCAGGAAATATCCTTTTCGGTGCGCATGTCGTTTTTAGCGCCTTGATACAGCTCCTCCAACAGCTTAACGCCCTCGGAGATCTCGTCCTCCGCGTCCTGGGCGATAAGGAAGCGAGTTCTTTCCTCATCGTAATCCCCAAGAGTTTCCTTAAAAACGTCCATGCGGTTATTTTCACAGCCCAAGCCCAACACCAGCACGCCGCCGCAGTTAGGGTGCTTCACCATTCTTTGCAGTATCATGCGGGTGCGGTTGTGATCCTCGCCGATCTGAGAGCAGCCGTAGGGGTGAGTATAGGTGAACACCCCGTCTATTCCCTCGGGATTGGGGTGTTTTTCCGAAAATTCCTGTACGATAGCCCTCGCCTGTGAGTTTACGCAGCCCACGGTGGGAATTACCCACAATTCGTTGCGTATGCCTACCTCGCCGTTTTTGCGCTGAAAGACGCTTACCCTGCGGTTTTTAAATCCGCTGAGATCGGGGATCTCCTTTTTGTTGTAGGAATATTCCAGCGTTCCCGAAAGGTTGGTGGACATATTGTGAGTGTGAATATGCTCTCCCGCTTTAATATCGGCGGAGGCTTTTCCGATAACCTCGCCGTATTTGATCACCTGCTGCCCCTTGGGAATATCCCTCAGTGCGAATTTATGACCTTTTTCAATATCCTCGGCAAGAATAACGCCCTCAGCCTCTTCTCCCTTTGAGAGAGGAGCTAAAGCAACTGCCACCGAGTCCTTGGGGGAAATTACTATTGTTTTCTTCATATCATTATCCCTTTATTCGGCGAGAAAAGCCCTCAAAGCCTCTCTCTCTCCGTTCTTTACAATATTTTCGATATATCCCGCAACGACCTTTACGTTATCGTCGTCGGCAGACAGATCCTGCTCCCAAATATCGGCGGCGGAAAGGACTTTTTTGGCAATTTCCGTACAGTCGTCCAGCTGCCAAGCTTCCTTCCAAAAGCTCAGATATTCGGGTGAATCGTTAAGCGCAATATCCTCGCTTCCTCTTTTTCCTCTGTAAAATACGATGAGTGAAGCCAGCGAGAATAAAACGTGCTTGGGGGATCTGCCGAATTTTTTGCGGTAATCGTTGTATGTGGGAAGCAAGCGAGTCTTAAACTTGGTAGTGGAGTTTAATGCGATAGACATAAGCTCATGACGGATAAAGGGATTCATGAAGCGTTCGATAACGCTTGAAGCAAAGGCGTCCATTTCGTCCTTGGGAAGCTCGATGGTAGGCTTTATCTCCTCGTTTACCAAGCCCTGAACGAATTTTCCCGCGTCCTCGTCGGTGACAGCCTCTCTCACCGTATCTATTCCGCAAAGGTAAGCCACGGGCACCATTGAGGTGTGAGAGCCGTTTAAGATCTTGACCTTTCTCTGCTTATAGGGAGTAATATCGTCGGCAAAGATCACGTTAAGCCCGGACTTGTCGGCAGGAAGCTTGCTTTGTACAAAGGCTTCCTTTTGCAGTACCCAAAGGTGGAAGATCTCGCCCTTAACGATGTTGTTATCGTTAAAGCCCGTCTCCTCACATATTTCCTTGGCAGTGTCCCGAGGATAGCCGGGGACGATCCTATCGACCAAGGTGCTGGTGAAATGATTGGCGGTTGTGAGCCAGTTTATAAATTCCTTATCCATTTTGTTGATCTCGGCAAGCTCCGTGAGTACTCTTTTGAGCTCGTCTCCGTTGTGATCTATCAATTCGCAGGGGATAATTGCAAGTCCCTTGCTCATATCGCCGTTAAAGCGGTCATATCTTGCCTTCAGCAGCGCCAAAAGCTTGCCGGGGAAGCTTTTGGGGCATTTGGTGAGATCCGTGTCGGTGCTGTCCAAGGCAATTCCCGCCTCGGTGGTGTTGGAAATAACGATCTCCAGCTCCTCGCTTTTGCCGTAGGAAAGGAACCTGTCGTACTCCTCAAAGGGATTTACAAAATCCCCCAAAACGTCGATAATATTGCGGCTTTGAACCTTTTCGCCCTTGTCGATTCCCTCAAGACAAAGGGTGTAAAGTCCGTCCTGCGCCGCCAATTCCTTAACTCTGCCCATGGGCATAGGCTGAACCACAACAACGTTGGAATTAATAACCTGCTTGTCGTTTAGATCCTGCAGGATCCAATCCACAAAGGCGCGTAAAAAGTTGCCTTCGCCGAACTGCATGATCTTTATCGGTCTTTTGACCGTTTCGTGGCTGCTTCTGTTTAAGTCCTTCATACTAAAAGGCTTCCTTTCATTTTGATTATTTTTGGGATTATTATTCATCACCCTGTCTCTTGCAGTGTGATTTTTTACTTTAAAAAGACACACTATGCCTATTACCACCGACATAAGCCCGATCCCCACATTGGAGATCAGCATGGCTATTCCCAAGCTTTCCGCTCCCATTTCGGGAAAGCAGTTTATCATGATAAGCATCGAGGGGATCCTGAACACAAAAAGCCTTGAAAGGTTGCAAACCATGGAAAGCTTTGTGTATCCTATCCCGTATACAAGACCGTTTACCGCCGCATTAATTCCCAATGCCACAATGCCTATTCTCTCATAATAGAATATTTTTCCTATAAGCTCCGCTTTTCCGGGATTTCCGTCTGCGAAAAACATTGAGATCTGTTCCCTAAAAACGGTCAGTACGGTCACTCCGACGGCGGAGATAGCAAGATTTATGGCAAGGGTGCAGAAAAAGATCCTTATCATTCTGGAGTAATTCCCTGCGCTGAGATTATAGCTTTGCACCGAGGATTCCGAATCCTCGGTACAGTTTGTTATATTCGTAACGCTTCCGCTTATTTGGTTGGAAACTCCCAGCGCTCCCGGTGCGTCCTCGCCGTATCCGATAGCCAAGGAATTAACTATGACCTTTCCCATGGAAAACACAAATTTCCCCAAAAAAACGGGTATTGAAAGGGAACAAAGGGGAAGGATATATTCCTTGGTAAAGCTTGTATTTTTTACCGAGTAGTGAAAAAGATATTTTTTCCGTATAAGCATTGTCAGTGCGTAGCAGCTTACCGAAATATCCGCCAGCAGCGTAGAAGCCGCAACCATTTCCGTGCCCAGCTGCAGGATGCTTACAAATACCACTGTAAAGGCGAGCTTTAGGGACATCGACATTATGTTGACGAACAGAATGTTTACCGTAGCCCCTCTTGCCTTTTCCAGCCCCAAAAAAACGGTGTTGAACATGGAAACGCCGATCGAAACGATCTGTATCCTGAAATATCCGACGCCGCTTTCCGCCATAGCTTGGGTAAGCCCGAACAGCCGCAGTATCTGCATCGCAAACGGCGTAAACACCGAAACGATTATTACCGCCGCACAAAAGAAGATAGTGAGCAGGGTATTTGCCACCTGTCTTGCCCTATCGTATTCGTTTCGCCCGATAAGCCTTGCCACAATAATGGATCCGCCGGTGGCAAAGCCCGAGCCCAACGCAGTAAACAGATTTTTTATCTGCGAGATCATCACCACCGAGGACAAAGCGTCGTTGTCGTTTTTTGCCACTACGACGGTGTCTATTATGCTGCTGAGATAGGAAAAAGCACCTAACAAAATCAAGGGAAGGGAAATATACAAAACGACTGCCATAGGTTTGCCGTTAAGGATAAATTCCCTTCGTTTACGGTCTTTTTCACTCACATTAGAGATAAAATCAGACATATCTTATTTAAGCTTAATACGTTTTTCGGTTTCTTTATCGAAGAGATAAACGCTTTCGTAAGGTATAGCAAATTCAAGCTCCGAATCCAGCTCGGGAGTATCGTGGGGATCAACCTTCAAAATGGTTTTAACGCCCTGTACGTCCAAATAAATATTCGTATTGTCTCCCAAAAGCTCGGTAAGCTCAACGTCGCCCTTAATGTAGAAGGCGTCCTTAACGCTTTCCTTGGAGGGAAGCTTTATTGCCTCGGGTCTAAAGCCCAAAGCGACCTTTTTGCCCTCGTACTTGTTCAAAATATCCTTATCCGCTATCTTTCTCAGATCTACCACGTTGCTGCCCGCAACCACAACGCCGTTCTTTAAGGGCGCCTCGATAAAGTTCATGGGAGGCTCGCCTATAAAGCCCGCAACGAACATATTTACGGGATTGAAGTAAAGATCGTAGGGAGTGCCTACCTGTTGAATGTATCCCGCCTTCATTACGACTATTCTGTCCGCCATGGTCATGGCTTCCGTCTGGTCATGGGTTACGTAAATAGTTGTAGCTCCGGTTTCGCGGTGGATCTGCGTGATCTCCGATCGCATGGTAACTCTTTGCTTTGCGTCTAAGTTGGAGAGAGGTTCGTCCATAAGGAAAATATCTACCTTGCGTATGATTGCGCGGCCTACCGCAACTCTCTGACGCTGACCGCCGGACAAAGCCCGGGGCTTTCTGTCCAAATAATCGGTAAGACCGAGAATTTTTGCGGTATTAAGCACCTTCTTTTCGATAACGTCATCGTCTACGCCCTGCAATGTAAGACCGAAGGCAAGGTTATCGTAAACAGACATATGCGGATACAATGCATAGCTTTGAAAAACCATAGCAACGCCTCTCTCGCGAGGACCTTTTTCATTTGCTCTTTCTCCGTCTATGAGAAAATCGCCCTTGCTAATGTTTTCCAGTCCTGCTATCATGCGGAGGGTTGTGGATTTACCGCAGCCCGATGATCCGACAAACACGATAAATTCGCCTTTTTCGATCTGCAAATTGAAATCGTGAACGGCATGAAATCCGTTGGGATAAATTTTGTTGATTCCTTTTAATACTAAATATGACATAACGGTATTCTCACTTTTCTATGGTTATTTTCAAACGGAATATGATAATATTCCGAAAGGCACATTGTTATCTGAGATCCAAATTGTTGATATTGTCCATATCGTCGTAGGTTTGATTTTCGCCGCACATACCCCAAATAAAGGTGTAGTTGCTGGTGGCCGTTCCGCTGTGGATCGACCAGCTGGGCGAAATGACCGCCTGCTCGTTGTGAAGGATTATGTGGCGGGTTTCTTGGGGCTGACCCATCATGTGGAAAACAACGTTGTCGTTTTCAAGCTCGAAGTAGAAATACACCTCCATTCTTCTTTCATGAGTGTGAGAGGGCATTGTGTTCCAGCTGCTTCCGGGCGCAAGCTCGGTCATGCCCATTGCCAGCTGACAGCTCTCGCATACGGCGGGATTGACATACTGATTGACGACCCGCTTGTTCATGTTTTCCGCAGTGCCGAGAGGTCTGTGCACTGCCTTATCCTTCGTGATATACACGGTGGGATAGGTCTTGTGGGCAGGGCAGGAATTGATGTAGAACTTTGCCGGATCAGACTTGTCGTCGGATCTGAACTTGATCTCCTTAGTGCCCATGCCGATGTAAATGCCGTCCTTGAAGTTAAGCTTATATTCCTCGCCGTCAAGAACAAGAGTGCCCTTGCCGCCCACGTTGATAATGCCCATTTCCCTTCTTTCAAGGAAATATTCCGTACCCAGCTCCTTTGTGCTGCCCAAGGATAATTCCTTGTCAACGGGCATTGCGCCGCCTGCGATCATTCTGTCCTGATGAGAGTAGGTAAGGGAAATATCGTCCTTTACAAACACCCTTTCGATCAGGTAATTTTTTCTGAGGGCTTCGGTGTCGTAATGCTTTGAATCGTTGGGGTGATTGCCGTATCTGATATCTAAATTCATACTGCTGCTTTGTCCTTTCAGTTTTTGTTGTGCCGATGCTAAACCGTCTCCAAAACGCCCTTGATGTGGGAAACGGCGTAAGGAATATCCTCTCCCGTTGTTCCCTCGAAAACAAGGTTTGCGTCGGGGCATACCCTGTTGATCTCGCCGAGGATCTTGGCGTAATCGAAAATACCCTTTCCGACGCCGCACTGCTTTAGCGTGCCGTCCTCGGAGATCACACAGTCCTTGATGTGGAATACGCATATTCTGTCCCCGAAGGTCTGAAGACCCTCGGAGAGAATATCGTACATTTTGTCGGCGTTTGACTTATCCAAATAATTGTACAGATCGAATATTACCTTAATGTTGTCGGATCCAATGGCTTTTATTGCTTTGTCAAGGGTCTTTACGTCATAACACACATGACCGAAGGCGCCTTCCATGCCCACATAAGCATTGTTGTCCTCCGCATATCGGCAAAGCTCCGAAAATGTGCTTATAACCCGTTTTAAGGCCTCGTCGGTGCGGTTTTGGGGGTGATACGTCCATTTGTCTCCGTTGAAGGAGCCCGTTTCCGACCCCACAATGCCGCAGTCCAAGGTGTTTGCCACAGACAGGTAATCCTTAAAGACCGCAATGCCGTTTTTGATCTTTTCCTCATTGGGGTGAACGGGGTTAAAATAAGCGCCTATCAGAGGGATCGTCTTTCCCGCCATTTTAAAAACGCCGCTAAGCTCCTCCGCCCGCTGCGAGGTAATAGAGCCGGGGGTGTAGCTAACGTCCTCAAGCACCTTGTAGGCAACGAGCTGAACACCGTTCAGTCCCAACTCGTCAAGCCTTTTCACAACGTTGTCCTCGCCCTTGACCCCAAGATCATGCGCCCTTATAAAAAGCTTCATATTGTTCATTTGCCCATTACCCTTTTAACGCTGTACCCGTCCCGAAGCGTCGCCGCCTGCAAGGGTCTCCACGTCCGAGCGGGTGACCAAATTAAAGTCGCCGGGGATGGTATGCTTAAGGGCGG
>JAMPBF010000066.1 GCA_023666805.1 Bacillota bacterium | reverse complement strand
CGGTCTGCGTTTTGCCATATCAGCACCTCCTTTTTGTAACCACACATCATACCACAGTTTCTTGTGAAAGTCCAGCTTTTTCACCTTTATTTTCAGCATTTTTTTGGTATAACCATTCGGTGCTGCAATATATCTTGTTGTTATGGGGTTTATTTGATTTTAATTTTCAAATCGACCCCTATATTTCATACCCTTGAAATTTTTGACCCCTCGCTTTACGGTTCGCAAATGCCTTTACAATGCGGTCGGCACTGCCGTCCGCTGTGACCGCGACTTCGTCGCTTTAACCTGCTTATAAATAATATCTGCTATTTTTAGCCCAATAATTGGTCAGCCTGCCTGTTTGTCGGGTTTCAGACGAGACATTTCGATTCGGTTTTCTGCCTATCATCAGTCCACACATCGCTTATCAAAAACAACACCAACAGTTGTTCCTCCCCCCACCGCACTTTGCAGCTCGACATCTGCATTATGCACCGCTGCGGCGTGCTTTACTATGGACAGACCCAAGCCCGTTCCCTTGCGCTTGCCCCACTGTCTGCTCTTGTCTGCACGGTAAAACCTCTCGAAAACTCTTTCCATATCCTCCTTTGGGATACCTATCCCCGTGTCCGAGACCTCAAGGCGTACCTTGCCGTCTCTGTTGGTCACGGCTACCGTTACCGAGCCGCCTTCTACGTTATACTTTACTGCATTGTCGCATAGGTTGAAAACTATTTCCTTGATTAATCTCGGTATGCCGTGAATAAATGCCTGCTCCCCCTTGACGGAAATACTTACTCCCGACTTCTCCGCCTGCGGGAGCATCTCCGATGCCGTTTCCACAGCAAGAGCGTACAGATCGACGTCCTCGTTCTCCATATCGCCAACTCCCTCGTCAAGTCTTGACAGCTTGATTATATCCTCCACAAGCTGTATCATACGAAGACTTTCCGAATATATCTTTTCCGAAAAATCGGTCAAATCCTCCTGGTTTACCATACCGCCCGACATAAGCTCGGCGTAGCCCGAAATTGTTTGCAGCGGCGTTTTCAGCTCGTGGGACACATTGGCGGTAAACTCCCGCCTGCGCTGCTCCGCCTGCTCCTTTTCGGTCACGTCCAAAAATAACAGCGCTGTGCCCTTTATTTTGCCGTCGGAAATTATCGGATCGGCGGAAACCTCATAGATTTTGCCGTCAAGACGGATCACTCTTGCCGAACGCCTGCCGCCGTCCGACTGTGAAAGAATTTCCAGCAGCTCCGTACAGCGGTTTAAAGAAAGAATCGGCTGTCCCGACTGAATATCGTTTGCTCCGAGAATCTTTTGTGCGGCAGGATTGAGAGACAATATATCGTGCTTATCGTTTAAAAGGACTATTCCCTCGGTCATACCGTTTGTTACCGCTTCAAATTCATTTCGCTTCTGTTCCAGCTCGTCTCCCTGCTCCCTGATCTTCTTCTGTTGGGAATTAAGGCGTTTTAACAGCGGGGCGATTTCGTCGTATCCGTCGTTATTCAACGGCTCGTCTAAATTCAGTTCGTTTAAGGGCTTTACTATTTTTTTGGAAAGCCGCGAGGCAAGAACAAGCGACAGCACAAATGCTGCCGCAAAAATAAACAAAATCGGTTGAAGCATTGCCATTATCAAAGTAAGAAGGGAGCTTTGCGATACCGACAGACGTATCACCGTGCTGTCGGGCAAGCGCTGAGCGCAGTAAAAAAGCCGTTCGGTAAGAGTTACGGAATAGCGGGAGCTTTCTCCGAAGCCGCTTTCCAATGCCGCTCTTATTTCCTCTCTTTCAAGATGATTTTCCATTTCGGAGGAATCGGTTTGACTGTCAAAAAGCACTGTTCCGTTTTCACTTATCCAGGTTATGCGAAAGCCCTCGGGGTCAAAGCCGTCAAAATAGTCTGCTCCCTCCTTGGAAACGCCCTGTGCGGCAAGGCTCGTCTGCATTTTCAGCTGATTTTTCTGCACCGCCGAAAAATAATCGTAAAGCACCCACATAAATAACACCAAAGACGCCAAAAACACGCTTAACGCCGTAAAGAAAACGGCTCGAAAAATTTTCTTCGTCATAATTCAGTCCTCATTCTGTAGCCCACTCCTCTGACCGTTTCAATAAGCTCTCCCCATTCGCCTAATTTTGTGCGCAGGGTGCCGATATGAACATCCACCGTACGGGTCTCGCCCACAAAATCGCTGCCCCAAACACTTTGCAGGAGCTGCTCTCTTGTAAAAGCGATCTCGGGTCTTTCCATAAAAAGCAATAACAATGCGTATTCTTTTAATGTAAGCTGTACCTGCCTTTCATCGACCGTTACCCTGTGCTCTGAGGTGTTCAGCGTTATGCCGCCGACACTGTAAACCGACGGCTTCGCAACAGGTCGGGTGCGGCGCAGCACGGCCTTTACCCGAGATACCATTTCCATCATTCCGAAGGGCTTTGCCAGATAATCGTCCGCCCCCGAATCAAGACCTATCACCTTATCGTATTCAGTACCCTTGGCGGTAGCCATAATAACGGGTATTCCCGCTGTGGAAGGATTACCTCTCAGATGTTTTAAAACCGAGATCCCGTCCTCTCCCGGCAGCATTATATCAAGCATAATGATCCAAGGCGTTTCCGTTTTAAGCGCCCCGAACAGGGCTTCTCCGTCGGAAAAGCCCTTTGCCTCAAAGCCCGATGCGTTTAAGGCGTATATCATAAGCTCACGGATAGAGCTGTCGTCCTCTACACAAAAAATCATTTTACTTTGCCTTTCCTTTGAAAATCATCAAGGACATTATACTATAATTTTAAGCAATTTTCAACTACCCGTTCTCATGTGTTCCGCTGATAGAAAACAAAACCCACTCCGCAATATTAACGGCATGATCTCCTATCCGCTCAAAATACTTGGCTATCATCAGCAGATCGAGGGCAAATTCGCCGTCGTCGGGATTTTCCGCTATATCGGCGATAAGGGCGGACTTTATTTTCAAAAAGCACTCGTCCACCTCGTCGTCGTGCCTTATCACCGTTCTTGCAAGCTCTCCGTCGCATTTCACATAAGCGTCAATACTGTCGGTCACCATTTTTACGGCGGCGTTTTCCATCCGATATACAGGCAAAGCCTTGGACGGTATCCGTCCGTTCAGAAAGGTGATTATTTCCGCTATATCCTCAGCTTGATCTCCTATCCTCTCCATATCGGTTATCATTTTAAGCGCTGCGGAGATCTGTCTGAGGTCGTGCGCCACAGGCTGCTGATGAAGCAAAAGCTTTAAGCACAGCGATTCAATGTCTCTCTCCTTGCGATCTATTTCCTTTTCTATGATCGAAACCCTTTTTGCCATTGCTCCGCTGCCCTCGGACAGCGCCTTTGCCGCAAGGGCTATCGCCTCCTCGCACAGCGAACCCATAGCGATAAGCTCATTGTTCAGCAGCGCCAGCTGCTCGTCAAAAAAACTTCTCATTATCCAAACCTTCCTGTTATATAATCCTCGGTGCGTTTATCTCTCGGAGTTGAAAACAGCCTGTCGGTGTCGTCAAATTCCACCAGCTCCCCCAAAAGAAAAAATGCCGTCTTGTCCGAAATTCTTACTGCCTGCTGCATATTGTGGGTAACAATCACAATGGTGTATTTTTCCTTAATCTGCCCCGCCAACTCCTCTATTTTGGAAGTGGAAATAGGGTCAAGGGCGCTTGTGGGCTCATCCATAAGCAATACCCTCGGCTCTGCCGCCAAGGCTCTTGCTATGCACAGCCTTTGCTGCTGACCGCCCGATAAGCCGAGAGCGCTCTTTTTCAGCCTGCCCTTTACCTCGTCCCATATTGCGGCGTCTTTCAGCGACTTTTCCACAATATCGTCAAGTCTCGCCTTGCCTTTAACGCCGTGAGTGCGGGGTCCGTAGGCGATATTGTCATAAACGCTCATAGGAAAAGGATTGGGCTTTTGAAAAACCATACCTATCTCTTTTCTCAAGGAATTGACGTCGGTGCGGGGAGAATATATATCCGTTTCCCCATAACGCAGCTCGCCCGTGATCTTAACATTGGGTATCAGATCGTTCATGCGGTTAAGAGATTTCAAAAAGGTGGATTTGCCGCAGCCCGACGGTCCTATAAGGGCGGTTATGCTGTTTTCGGGAATATCTATGCTTATATTTTTCAAAGCCTGTGTGCTGCCGTACCATAAGCTCATATCCCTGACCGTAATGATATTATCCGACATTTCAGTTTTCCCTCCTTTTTTTGAAATATCTGCCCGCAATGTCCGCCAAAAGATTTATAAGCAAGGTAAGCATCATCAGCACGGCGGCAATCGCAAAGGCTATTCCGAATTCGCCCTGCTCCTTGGCATAAACGTAAAGAGCCACGGTAAGGGTCGCACCCGAGCTGCCCAACGCCTCAAAAAATCCGTTCAGCGCATGGGCAAAGCCCGCAGTAAAGAGCAGCGCAGCAGATTCCCCCAAGATCCGTCCCACGGACAGTATACAACCCGTTACAACGCCGTCTGTGCAGCCCGGCAGAACTACGGTGCGTATAACTCTCCACTTTCCCGCACCCAAGCCAAAGGCTCCCTCGCGGTAGCTTTGCGGCACGGTTTTAAGGCTTTCCTGCGTGGTTCTCATAACCGTCGGCAAATTCATTATCACCAATGTCAGCGCACCCGCCAGCAGCGAGGTTTTCATTGTCAGGAACCGACAGAAAAACAGCATTCCCACCAAGCCGTAAATTATTGAGGGTATTCCCGAAAGAATTTCGGCGGCGTACTCAATGACCGTTACCAATCTTTTGTTTTTTGCGTATTCCGTAAGATAGACCGCCGCTCCCGCCCCTAAGGGGATCACAATGATCACGGTCGTGATTATAATGTACAGAGTATTCAAAATATCGGGCAGTATGCCGATCTTTCCCGACAGGTAGCTCGGCTTTGAGGTCAAAAGCTCCCATGATAAATTCGGAAGCCCCTTTGCAAGCACATAAATTATCAAAAACAAGGCAAGACCGCAGGTGACGACCGCCGATACCGTCATCAAGGCTTTCATTATGCTTATGTATATTTTTCGTCTTTTGGACATTTGTTTTTTTGGAATTTCGACGGATTCGGCTTTTTCAGCCGTTTTGATTTTTTCGTGTATTTTAATTGTTTCTGCCATTTTCAATTCTCCTTGTTCCTTTTAAGGAAGAAATTCAAGGCGGCGTTTATCAGCATAATAAACAGAAACAGCACCAATGCTATCGAGAACAGCGCCTGCCGCTGCAAGCCGCTTGAATAGGACATTTCGCTTGCCACCGCCGTTGTGAGAAAGCGCACGCTTTGAAACAGCGAGGGCATATTCGGCATATTGCCCGATACCATCATCACCGCCATTGCTTCGCCTATCGCTCTGCCTACCCCAAGCACCACCGCAGCTGCAATTCCGCTTTTTGCAGCCTTGACTGAAACCTTGAAAACAGTTTCGATGGGAGTTGCGCCCAAAGCAAGAGAGGCGTCCTCGTATTCCTTGGGAACAGCCTCTAAGGCAGTAACCGACACCTTGATCACCGACGGCAGAATCATCACGGCAAGCACTGCGATAGCTGCCAGCAGGCTTGCTCCGTCGGAAATGTCAAATATTTTCCGTATGGCGGGAACAAGCACCAGCATTCCCACCAAGCCGTAAACCACCGAGGGTATGCCCGCCAGCAGGCTCACGGCAGAGGAAACAACGCTTTTTAGCTTAGGCGGCGCAAATTTTGCAAGATATACGGCGGTCATAAAGCCCATGGGAACGCCGAGAATTATCGCTCCCGCAGTGCCGTAAATGCTGGTCAGTATAAAGGGCAGTATCCCGAACTCGGGCTCTGCCGCAGTAGACGCCCAGGTTTTTCCGAATATAAATTCCGCCAAGCCTATTTCTTTAATGGCGGGAAGTCCCGAAGCTATCAGATAAACGGTTATAAGCAGCACAAATCCCACGGTTATCAGTCCGAGTACAAGGAAAATGCCGTAAACGGCGTTTTCCAGGACTTTTTTCGTTTTATTCTTACTCATATTTGTCACCCTTTAGTTTGCGGGAACGGCTCCGGCGCCCGTTATATATTCTCTTGCTTTTTCGGATAGGACGAAATCGTAAAATTTACGAGCCGCCTCGGAAAGCTCCGAGTCCTTTTTGGTGACCAGAACAAAGGGACGCTGGACCTTGTATGTACCGTCCTTTATTGTGGCTTCGGAGGGAGCAACTCCGTCTACGTTTACCGCCTTTACGTTATCCTTGACAGAGGCGAGAGAGGCATATCCTATGGCGTTCGGATTGCTTGAAACGGTGGTGATAACGTCGCCCGTGGAGGTAAGAGCCTGACGGTATTGACATTTGCCGGCAGTTCCCGTAATGCTCTCAAATCCGTCTCGAGTACCCGAGCCTGCCTCTCTGCCTATAAGGACGATCTCACCGCTGCTGCCGCCTATGTCCTTCCAGTCGGTGATCTCTCCCGTAAAGATCTTGGCTATATCTTCCAGGGCAAGATTGGTCACGGGATTTTCGGGATTGACGATAACGGCTATCCCGTCGTAGGCAAGGACTGTTTCGGAAAGCCCCTCCGCTTTTTCCTCTTCCTTAAGGCTGCGGCTGGAAAGTCCGATGTCGCAGCGTCCCTCGGACACGGCTTGTATTCCCGAACCCGAGCCTGTAGGATTGTAGGTGAAGGTAACGCCGCTGTTTTCGGCTTCAAAAGCTTCGCCCAAAGCGCCGATCACCTTTTCCATAGAGGTCGAGCCGTCGGTGGCAACCGTTCCCGAAAGGTTTTCCGAGCAGCCGCTTATTGCCGCTGTCAGGATCAAACCCGATAAAGCTGCGGCGGATATTTTTTTAAGTGTGTTCATTTTTGTGTTCTCCTTTTGCGTATCATTTTTGGTTACAGGTATATGATACCAAGGAAATGTTAAATTTGTTATCGGAGAATTGTAAAGTTTTTGTAAATTTTTTGTGCTATTCTTTGTTTACAGCGGGTCAATTTTTGACTTGACTTTTGGGGTTGGTCGTGCTATAATGATATTGGAAACCAGTTGAAGAATTATTATATTTTGCCTGCGCCTTTCCTCTTTTGACCACATCTTTGACCATAGACAGCTTTGGAACACACGGAAACAACGGATACAAGACCGCCAAAGAGCATTTCCCGCAGAGCAGAAACCGCTGTAAAAAGCCATTCGCGGCGGAGAGGACATAACTCACACTCTTCGGGATGCAGAGGTCGCACGTTCAAATCGCGTCGTCTCGACCAGCCCGCATGGCAGGCAGCAAATACGCTCCCAATTTATGCGGAGCGTATTTTTATGCTTGTTCTCCCCAAAATCCATTCTGCAACAACCCCACAGTATATTATTTTGAAAAAATATGCAGATTTGATTATTGAAAAGAAGGCAAACAGAAGGTGAATTATGAAACGCAAAAAAGTATTGATGATTGTGATGACATTAACAATCTTAGCAATTGTCAGCAGCATTGTGTTTTTTAATATATCTCACAATGCCGTCTTTACCGAATTAGGCAGCTATATTTGTGAAAATAACAATACAGTACAATCTGTTGAATTTGATAATAATCAATTTTCCTCCTTTAATCACAGTAAGTTTATCATTTTTGTTGATCCAAGCTGCACCTTTAAGCAGGCGAAAGAGATTTTTGAAGATTTTGTAAATCACTTTTCGGACGAATTAATCGATAAGCTTCGGAGTGAAGTACGTGGGAAAGCCTTTTTAAGTGTGGATTTCACAAATGCGGATACCAAACAAAGAATGTATGGCTTTGAAACGGATGATACGGAAAGCTTTGTTCACTGGAAAGGTTTAGCTGTAGGAGGGATAGCGGAAATGAATAATTATACATTTGATAGGTGTTTGGATTAAGTAATACTTAACGAAAATATGACGGCTGTTGCGTATGATATTCAAATTACCGATTGCCGGTCAACAGCTTTCTTTATGCAGTATTTGGCATATTCAGCAGCTGAGTTCGGAAACGGAAAACCTATTCTTAACACGGAAATTACTTTTGCTGTCATTCCTGTATTCTTATACGGCAACATTTGATACTATCGGGAGATGATGTATATGAAGCGTTTTTTCATTGTTGTTTTAAGTCTAATCGCAGCAATTTCGCTGCTCGTGTTGGTTTTTGCCGCAAAATTCCGCATAGAGCGGCACGAATGGGTAATCACAACGGCTGAGATTACATTTGTCGGTCTGCCAGATGGAACAGTTTTTGGAACGTTTACGGATTATAACGGCAAGGTTCATTCGGAATGCGGTATGTACATAGACGGTAGATTTCAAACGTTTCTTAATCCTATGCCGATAAAACCGGAATCGTATCTCGGCAGTACTGTAAGAATTATGTATGATCCGTCCACAATAGATTCGGAAGGAGCTTATACAACTACCAATGCAAACGGTGAAACTATTACTGAGTATCGGTTTATTGAAATCGAAAGCTATGACAACTGGCTTCGACGCTTTATCATTTCGGGAATTGTTTTTATCGCTTCATGTACGCCCATTGTTGCAGTTTGTGTAAAAACCATTCGGAAAAAGAAGTCGAAAAGCTCCAACAAGCAAATATGATATACATTTTTCTCGAAATCCCAAACAAATTATAGACAAGAGGAAATATGCCCTATTGTTGCAGATAGCGTTTTTGCGTCCGTACCCTTTTCAAGTAATGAACGGAAGCAATTTCCCGAATTTTCCATGGCTTGCGGGAATATTTAGGCTGCGGGACAAAAAAATATTCAGCTATCTGTCAAGCTGCTGCTTCATTTGTTTATCAGCTTCTTCCATACACAGTCACCCGCATAATCTTATTTAAGAGAGAATATAAACGAAATGACCGAAATAGCTGACGTTTTTAACGGACACGCTAATCAAAACAACATTTCTTGAAGCATTGCTTCATGAAGCTGCAATTAGGAATTGATTGTCATAGCCGCTGTTTTTTCATATATGTATTTGAAAATCTCCGAAGTCGAAAATGCTTTTTTCCGTTCCGCATAAAAGAAAGCAATGCGTTTCTTCCCGGTGCTTGTATTCACTGATCACAAAAGTATCAGCGTCAATTTTTTCTACGGTAAACCAGTTCTCCATAATTTTGCACCTGCTTTAAAAATA
Source organism: Bacillota bacterium (assembly GCA_023666805.1). Lineage (GTDB taxonomy): Bacteria > Bacillota > Clostridia > Oscillospirales > Ruminococcaceae > Ruminiclostridium_E. The sequence goes on along the minus strand of JAMPBF010000066.1, from coordinate 3,291 downwards.
AAAAGATGATAGGCTCATAAAAAACAAATATTGCCAATTACATAAAACTTGAAATTGGCAATATTGATTTTACAAAATTACACTTTCATATCAAGTGCATCTACTCTGGTTAATATTTCCCCATACTGTCCGTTTGATTTAACGAGCGAAGCATCTACCGACTCTCTTGTAACGCTGTCTAAAATTCTTGTATCAAAAGGATCACCGTTTTTCCAACCCGGAATAGCCGCCTTGACAGCCGCAGCAAAAGCTAAAGTGTAATTTTTTTCGTACTGTCCTAATGTCCATGTACCTCTTAATCTGTCCGATTTGTCAACGCTTAACTGATAGTGTGTAAAAACTTCTGTCCTTTTTGTGGTATCTCCGTTTGCGACACCGTTTTCTTGAATAAAATGACGCTTGCATTCATCAAACATTTCCTGCCTGTATTTGTCCGAAACATTTATAATTTGGTGCATTTCAGACAGACTTTTTCCGGTTGCATCCATTCCCGCCACACCATAAGGGTTTATGAAATCGCCGTCCTCGTCAAAAAGCCCCATATAATTACGGATAAATGTTTCTTCGTCTGCTTCAAGCGGATTTTTAAATTTTAAATCAAGATCATCATATTTTTGCCCAAGCATTTGCTTAAGCATTTTCAGTTCTTCCAAAGCCTTTTCACTCTTCGCTTCCGCAGCGGACTTAGGTGATTCTCCATTGGAATGTCCTTCATCATACATTGCTTTAGCACGCTTGTATCGTGCGCTGCTTGTGTCGATTGTACCTGTATAAGGCTTATAACCTACGATCATTGACATAACATAATCCTCCTATATGCAATAAAAATTGAAACCTATATCTATGTATTATATCGGCAATCGGATAAAAAACTTTAGGTCGCTTTTTAGCAAAAAAAAATCAGTAATTTTGCCTAAAACTTATATTTTATCAACCGTAGATTTTATAATATATGACGAATTTAGAAGACCTAAAATATACTTCTACATTATTTTGCAGACATCTACCCAGTCCGAAAATCCCGAATACTTCTCCAATTCTTCCAAAGACATCTCTATTGCGCTGTTGGAGCTGCCGCAGGCGGGAAATACTGTATCAAAGCGTTTGAGGGATATATCAAGATAGGTTTCAACACCTTCGTTTACCGCAAAGGGACAAACTCCGCCCACAGCGTGTCCGATCAATGGTTCTGCTTCCTCATAAGACAGCATTTTAGCCCTTGTACCAAACCGAGCCTTATATTTGGCATTATCAATTTTTGCGTCACCCGCAGCAACGATAAGCACGACTTTGTCTCCGACATGAAATGATAAGGTTTTTGCAATACGGTTTTCCTCGCACTGCAAAGCCTTTGCCGCAAGAGCCACCGTTGCGCTTGACGCTTCAAATTCTCTTATTCTGTCGGCAATGCCTTTTTCCTCAAAATACTTCCTTACTTTTTTGATTGACATTTGATCTTCCTCCCATTAGTTGATTTAACTTTTGTAAAATATCATGTTATAAACACAGCATGTGCTTTTGTACGGATTAAGATAAGCATGAGGAATATTTGCTTCAAACCGTATTGCCTGATTTGTATTTAATGCAACCTCTTTCCCGTTTAAAAGCATATTCAGCTTTCCTTTTACTACAAAAATATATTCCTCAACACCGTCGTTGTGTTTATCCGAATGATGCTCGCAGCCTGCGTCAAATTCAATATAAAACGCTTCAAATCCGCGTGCGGGATCAAAGGGAAAAGCAGTGTATGCTTTCATCGCTCCGTTTTCCTCGATAACGGCATTTTGCTCCTTGAAATCCACAACCGTATACTCGGCGTTCTGCTCTTTCAGAAAGTACGAAAAGGGAACTTTCATTCCTGTGGCGATTTTCCAAAGCGTGTTGACGGTAGGCGATGATTGCCCTCTTTCGATTTGTCCGAGCATGGGCTTGCTGACATTGGTCAATTCAGATACCTCGTCTAAGGTCAAACTTCGGTTTTGGCGTAGAACTTTTAAGCGTTGACCTATTTTTATTGATTCCATTATGCTGATGCTCCTTGTGCTTAATAACATATTTTTGTATATTATAACATATTCGGAGTGAGATGTCAATGGTGATTGGGGAGCATTGATGCTTGAGTTTTTGGGAGTTGTATTCTTTGTTTACAGCGGGTCAATTTTTGACTTGAATTTTCGGGTTGGTCGTGCTATAATGGTAATATTGATTATCATAGCCGCTGTTTTTTTCATATATGTATTTGAAAATCTCCGAAGTCGAAAATTCCCTTTCCCTGCTCTAAATTACCTTCCTTTTCCAATTTACAAAATGCTTTTTCTATTCTGTCTATAATGCACACAGGAATTGAAAGCTGATGATGCGCCGGCAACACCCTCTCAATTTTTAACCCTTTAATTTTCTTAACAGACTGATAATATTGCTGCGGATTTGTGGTAGGATAAAATGCATCGAGGCAGCCTTTATAAATCAAATCTCCCGAATAAAGATATTGCCTTTCTGCCTCATAGAAGCAGCAGTGTCCCGGTGAATGTCCCGGCGTATGGATTGCGGCAATCTGCCTGTTCCCCAAATCAAAAGAATAACCATCGTTAAATACTATATCGGGATTGCCTCTGTAAAGTTGGTAATCATCAATCGAAAATTCCTCGGGGAAATCACAAGGCTTACAAACAAGGTTATGCTTGACTGCTTGTAACGGTATTGGGAATTGATCGGACAGCCATTCTTGTTCCGCTTCGTGAACTGCAATACTGTCAAAATACTTGTGACCGCCGATATGATCCCAATGCACATGTGTTGTAAAAACGGTTACAGGTAGCTTTGTCAAGTTATCAATCACATTTTTGATATTGGAGACGCCAAGTCCTGTATCGATCAAAATACTTTTTTCCGTTCCGCACAAAAGATAGCAATGCGTTTCTTCCCGGTGCTTGTATTCACTGATTGCAAAAGTATCAGCGTCAATTTTTTCTACGGTAAACCAGTTCTCCATAATTTTGCACCTGCTTTAAAAATAAAAAGATGATAGGCTCATAAAAAAACAAATATTGCCAATTACATACAACTTGAAATCGGCAATATTGATTTTTACAAAATTATACTTTCATATCAAGCTCATCGCTGTTCTTAAATGTTCCCTCTTTCAGCTGGTTTTCAAGCCTTTTTATCTTTTCGGCTCTTATATCTTCGCTGATTTCGACTTCCATTTCCTTTGCCTGAGTTATTTTAGGAGAGTAGTTTTTTAATCCTTCTCTTACAGCGTTCTCAACTCGGGAAATGCTGTTATTTTTT
>JAMPBF010000065.1 GCA_023666805.1 Bacillota bacterium | reverse complement strand
TCTCCCCTAACCTTAACGCAGGCTCCAACGACAAAAATCAAACCACAGGCGCAGCGGTGGCAATTTTGCCCGCAGCGATTTCCATGGCGGCAATTTTGATCGGCAAAAAGAGAAAATAATATTGATACAGACGAAGTCTATAAACAGCGCTCATTATTAAAAACAGCAAAAAAAGACCCGCCGCAATACCGATGTATTGCGGCGGTTCTTAATTGCATATTCTCGGTTGATCCTGCAAGACAAAGCATCAGTCAGCCTGCTCGGTCGTAGAGGTTTCCTCTGTTTTTTCGGAGGTACCCTTGGATTCCTTTGACCAGTTGTCAAACATATCCATAACCTTCTTGTAAGTGTCTTGGCAAACACCGGGAAGCGAGCTTTGACCATACTTCTTGCTGAAGGAAGCCCCTGCCTGAGCGAAGCCCTTTTCAACTGCGTTTCTGAGGGTCTCGATCTTGGAGCTGTCTCCGCCTGCCAAGGTCTGAGCAAAGTCAAAGATCCTCTGAGCGGTAGCGTCTGCACTCCAGTAATCGTCAAGGGTGCCGTTCTGGATCTTGTCGGCGTCCTTCATGATCGCATTCCAAGCAGCGCCGCTCTGCTTTCCGATAATGTCCTTAACCATGGACTGGAAAGCTTCGTTCTTCATAGCAATGGTAGACTTAGCCTTGGAAACGTTGGAAGTATTCTTCTTGGTTCCGTTGTCCTTGTCGCTTACCTCTTGCTTCTGAGTTTTAGCGGAAGCCTTGGTATATGCGGGAGTGTAAACCGACTCGTTTTCAGCCTCATATTTGTCAACATGGGGTCTGTCGGTGGAAGTGGTGTTGTCCTTCTTCGCAGCCTGCTCTACAGTGCTCTTGGGGGTAGCGGCAGGAGTGGGAGTGGTCAATTCCGCAATTTTACCTACGTTCATTATGTATATCCTCCTTTTTATATTATTTGATTATTCATCGTATATATTATCGGCAGTACTTAAAAAAACTTTAGCATTATTTTGCCAAATTTAAGAAAAATTTTTCGGCATATTTTCATAAATATTATTGTAAATATAATTTACCATTGCAAAAATTTTGTAAATTTTATTGTAAATCGTGTTGACATTCCTCAAAATAAATGCTATACTGTAGAAAACACATTTCACAAAAATAAGGAGCATAATATGTCTTTATCGGTAACGGGCATTACAAAAAAATACGGTGATTTTACCGCTGTAGACGCTCTCAGCTTTGAGATCTCCAAGCCGGGAGTTTTTGCCCTGCTTGGCACCAACGGCGCAGGAAAAACCACCTCGATACGCATAATATTGGGCATGCTTGCCAAGGATTCGGGGACGGTGACCTGGAAAGGAAATCCCGTCCGTCCCGCAGAGGAAAACGTAGGCTATTTGGCGGAGGACAGGGGTCTGTATCCGAAGATCAACATTTTGGATCAAATGCACTTTTTCGCTTCCCTTAAGGGCATAAAAAAACAGGACGCTCAAAGGGATATAGATTATTGGTTCGACCGCTTAAACATAAACGAGTACCGAAAAAAGATACCCAACCAGCTTTCCAAGGGCAATCAGCAGAAGGTGCAGCTTGCCGCCGCCCTTGTGGGGGATCCGGAGCTGCTGGTGCTGGACGAGCCTCTCTCGGGCTTGGATCCCGTCAATGCGGATCTGTTCAAGTCGGTTATTCGGGAGGAAATGAGCAAAAACAAGTTTATAATAATGTCCAGTCATCAGATGAATATCATCGAGGAATTTTGCGACGACATAGTTATTTTAAATAAGGGAAAAACCGTTTTGCAGGGCAACTTGAACGAGATCAAAAAGGCGGAGGGCAGAGTTAATCTGCTTGTAAAATCCGACTATGACTTTATGCCCATAGCCCTTGAAACGGGACTTGCGGTAAAGGAAAACACCCCCAACGGCGTATGCTTCACCGTAAAAAACGAGGAACAGGCGCAGCAGCTTCTCCGAAAAATGGTGGAGCAGGGAAAGCCTCCCGTAAAATTCGAGCTGAGAGAGCCGACCCTCAACGAAATATTTATCGAAAGAGTAGGTGAGAGCAATGAAGTGTAAGGGCTGGAAGCAGATCTTAAGCTTTAACTATATCCAGTATGTCAAAAGCAAGGCTTTTATTGCGTCTACGGCGATTGCCGCAGTGTTCTTCGGGCTTATTATGGCGGCGGTGAATATCATACCCGCCCTTGTGGCAGGCGGCAGCTTTGACGATGCAGAGGGGGGAGAGGGCGAGCAAAATTCCGTCTCGCAAATTTATATTCTCAACGAAACGGATTACCCCACCTTTGATTTTGCGCCCCTGAAGGATATGGGGATCGAATGCACCGAGCTCGGCTCGGAGGAATTTGCCGCCAAGGCGGAGGAGATAGCAGCCTCGGAGCTGCCGCAGGCGGCGGTAAGGCTTGCGCCCGAAATAAATTCGGCAGGACATGTGATCGGCATTGTTACGGACGTTTTCCGCCCCGAAGCCAAGGACATAGTTTCCAAATATCAGGGCGAGGACATCGGCTACCTTTGCGGAACGCTTTTGAAGCAGTCGATACTCCAAAGCGTAGGCATGGATAAGGAAGACCTTTATTTGGCGGATCTGCGCATCAGCACCAACGTACAGATCTTCGGCAGCGAGATGAGTTCCGAGATGAGAGAGGTAGTGGGCGCACTTGTGCCCATGTTCTCCGCACTGCTGATGTTTGTGTTTATTGTAGCCTATGCGCAAATAATCGCTCAGTCGGTGGCGCAGGAAAAGACCTCTCGGGTGATAGAGCTGCTGATCACTTCTATAAGACCCTTGGCTATTATTGTGGGAAAGGTGCTGGCAATGCTTTTGGCGGTAATAACGCAGCTGGCGGTAATAAGTGCGGTCAGCGGCGCTGCCTTTGCCTTGACCGTACCCTTCGGCATTGCTTCTGCGGAAACCGTGATAACGGAGATCTCCTCCTCGGCAGCAGGCGCTGCGGCAGCCGACATAGCCCAATCCGCAGAGGGTGCGGGCTTTGTGCAGGAGCTTACCGACGCTCTCCCGGGACTTTTCGATCCCGCCGCCATAACAGCCATAATCATAACCTTTATTTTGGGCTTTTTGTTCTATGCGCTCCTTGCGGGACTTGTGGGAGCGGGCGTCAGCAGAATGGAGGATCTTGCCACTGCTATCCAGCCCCTTATGTTTGTGGCAATGATAGGCTTTTTCCTCAGCTATTTCTCCAGCGCATTCAACGTTGACGGAGAGGGAAATGCGGTCATGCTGATCTCCAGATATATCCCGATCTCGTCGCCCTTCGCCCTGCCCGCTCCGATCCTGACGGGAGAAATGAACGCCGGGGAAATATCCGTCGCCATATTGCTCCTGGCGGTCCTTACGGTCCTAATGGCAATGTTAGTGGCAAAGGTCTACGAAAACATTATCTTCTACTCGGGCAGTCCGCTGAAATTCGGACAGATATTGAAAATGGCAAAAAGCAAGAAGTGATTTTCCGCAAAGAAAGAAAAAAGACTGCGTTTTTTGCAGTCTTTTTTGATAGCGTCCGATAAAAATTACGCTTCCGGATAATATCTTATATCGCAGCTGCCCTTGATATACCAGCTTCCGTCGTCGGCTTGTATCAGCATGTACGCCATACCGTCGGAGCTGTCCCGGCCCTCCGGGTCTTTTTCGGGATCGAGGACGGCGCTGAAATCGGCGGTTACTACCTTAATGCGGTCGGGATCCTCCAAGCCGAAGTGATACAGATATATATCGGCGCAAACCTCTCTTTCCTTTTCGGAAAGCTTTTCGTTAACGGAAATATCCCTCAGCGTGCAGTATACGACGTCGTCTCCGTTCAGATACTCCTCCAGCTGTTTATTAACGGTTTCAAGCATATCCTTAGAGGGCAGCAGGGTATTCTCCTTTAGCTTGTCCCACTCTTCCTTCTGCGTCCATGCTTCGGAGCTGTGTGTTTGCAATAGATACCAGCGTCCCTCCGAGCTTTTTGCCATATCGCAGACATTAAGGCAATACCGAATTTCCCCTTCCGATTTGTAGTGGTACAGTATTTCCGCAGGCTTGACCCCGCAGTTGTAAAATACTTGACCGTCTGTTTCAAGACCGTAAAGGGCTTTGTTCTCGTCCAACGGGGAATTGTAAACGGGTGCGCTGCCCTCGATATGCTTAATGCGGTCAATAGCAAAGCCCTCTGCATTCCCGTAAGAAACGGTAATATAATTTTGCAAAGCGGTGAGAATATCCGCCGAAGCGGTGTCACCCTGCTCCTCCTTAAGCCTCTGCCAAATGGCGGAATGCTCCTCCAAAGCTGCCGCATCGGTGTCTCCGCCGACGCTGAACATGTACCAAGTCCCGTCGTCGTCCCGAATAAAGCAATAATTTCTTTCGCTCATGTATTCCAAGCCGTAAATTTCCTTATCCAATTTCGCATCGATCTTTGCAGTGATAAAAGCTATTCTTTCGGGGTCGGAAACGCCGTAGTCCTCTTCTATATTCTTTACTGTCATTTGAAGGCTTGAGCTTCTGTTATCCTCACAAATTTCCTTAAGCTCGTAGGAGATGCAGGTGTCCTTAAAAGCCTCCAGCTCCTTTTTTACAGCCTCTGTGGGGCTTTCGGCGATCACTCCCCGCTCCTCGTTATTCCTGCGCAAAAGCTCCCAGTTGGCGTCGGTGTTATAGGAGGCTGTGTTGCCGTAGATCTCACCTGTTGCTTCCGAGGTATTTTCCCCTGAGGCTTCGGTAATATCAGCGCCGCCGTCATAAGCGGACGCTGCCGGAAGAAGGGTCTTAATATCCCCGACGCCGCAAGCGGCGATAACTGCCGCAGCGGCAGCTCCGATCACTCCCACGCAGGCGGCTGCGCCGCCGAAAATTCTGCCTGCGGATTTTCTTGCGGGCTGTATTGTTATCGCCTTAGCTTCGGCATACTCCTCCGCCGTACTGCCCCAAGCCTTTTCCACATATTTTAAATCTATATCGTTTATTGCGTTAAACAGATCCTTGCTGTTCATATTAACCCTTCTTTCTTAAAGTACTCGCAAAGCTTGTTTCTGAGCCTTAAAAGCGTTACCGTCACGGTGTTTTCCCTGTCTCCCGTTTTGGCGGCAATTTCGCTTATGCTGAGACAGTACCAGTATCTTAATACAAAAATGTTTCTCTTTTTAGAGGGAAGCTTGGACAGAAAATTGTTGAGTGCGGAAGCGATCTCCATTTGCTCCACTGCTCTTTCCACGCTTTCGCTTTTTGACAAAACGTCGGACAGCTCGTCGTAAATAAGCGGGATCTGTCCGCCGCCCCGTTTTGCGGTGCGGGCTTTGTCGTACCTGTTCAGGCTTAAATTCTTGGCGATTTTTGCAAGATAGCCGCCAAGGTTTCGAGGTCTTTCGGGAGGAATGGTTTCCCAAGCTCTGTACCAGGTGTCGGCGGCGACTTCCTCTGCGTCCTGATCATTGTTCAAAATGCTTTTCGCCACCGCAATGCAGTAGCTGCCGTATTTTTGTTCCGCTGCGGCAATACCGTTCTCGTCCCGCCTGAAAAACATTTCTATGATTTCCTCGTCCTTCAAAATTTCACCCTCTTTAGCAGATCCTTCTCCGTTGCGATCGGTGATACTGTTACAGTAAAAGGCTGTGTCTAAAATTTCGGCGCTGTTCATTTCTTCACCCTCCTTGTTGTGTGCTGTAACGTTACTCACCCTAAAAGACAGGATTTACAGCCAAATGTTACATATATTTTAAAATATTTTCCGCAATAAATCAACCTTGCCCGCCAAATTTCGTTTCTCAAGCCGAAGCCTTGGGCAGAGACCCGAAAAAAGCAAATACTCCCCACATATATAGTGTCAAAAAACCCTTAATTTGGGACAGTTAAATTTAACAAACTTTTAAAAAATTTTTTGGCATATTTTTTGTATGTATTTTATTGAATTTTTCGGACGGCTGTGATATATTAAACACAAGCTTAAGCGGATAATTTTTGGAGGTGTTTTTGCAGTGAAACATTTTAAAAGGCTTGCCGCCGCTTGTTTGGCGGTAATGATCGGCGCTTCCCTGCCTGCTTATGCGGAGGAAAGCAAAATTTCGACAGCTTTCGACGTTGATATTTCTCTTGACTTAACTCTGAAAGAATATTTCGGAAAAAGGGAAGATGATTTCGATTTAAACGGTCAAGTATCGGCGCAAAGCGTTAACAATACTCAACAGCACGGTGAAATCACAACCGAGGAAATGCGTCCAATGCTTATATCCAAGATGGAAGAAAAAATGGCAATCACGGTTGTATCTGCCGATACCTCTTATTCGGTATGCAATATGCGAACAGAGGGAAGCACAGCCTACCTTGATGTTTATGAATGGACGTATGTGGATTATACGGGAACATCGGGGTTGGTAGATACAATGGGCTACGGCGTTGAGCATGAAATGGTATTTGAAAAAACCGAAGCGGGTTACAGTCTTGTGTCCGACGCCTACGACGAAGGACCGCTGACAGGAATGTCCTCGTCGCTGTCTGTGGAAAAATTTGCAGAGCTTATTAATGCCGATTACAGTGTACAGGCAAGCTCGGAAAACGAGTACGAGGAAGTACAACCCTATTCTAATGAAAGAACCGTATCGGGGTATAATCCAAGCAAAGCTATTGGGTATGCAAATAAATGGGTTGACCCAACTGCAAACGGTACAGATAATGATAAATATTATAATACCGGTGATTATTTTAAAAATGGCAACTTGGATTGTACAAATTACGTATCACAATGTTTATACGCAGGAGGAGTTCCTCAAAACAACACGGGAAATATAAATACAGGTTGGTGGTATAAAGATGTCAAAAATTACAGCGGGTCGTGGATTACCGCACCAACCAACTACAATTATTTTTCTGCGTCGAATACGGCGTACAGAAATATAAGCAGCAGTTCTTATATAATACCCGGTAACCCCGTATATTATGATTGGAATAGTGATAACAGTATAAACCACGCCACTATATGCGTCGGTTATAACTCCAGCGGAGTACCAATAGTCAATTCTCATTCGCATGACTATTATCATGCACCATGGAACTACGACAACTCAAACACAAAGTATTCAACAATCAAAATCACCGATGATGACATACTTGGCAGCACATCTGGAGCAGCAGAGCTGCAATACAGAGGAACATATTATGCAAGGCTGGATAATTCAAGCGATACGGATTGTTTTTCATTTACAGCTCCAAGCACCGGAACATATACATTTAAGACAACAGGATCTACCGATACCTATGGAAAGCTGTGTTCCTCTACCGGCGCCTCGCTTGCTGCCGATGATAACAGCGGGGACAACAGCAACTTTTCGATAAGCTATAAGCTCGACAAGGGAAGAACGTATTATATATATGTAAGCTCGCTTCGTCCCGTACAAGGCTTTTACGGAATGTTGGTATCATAAATACGGAAAGGCGAAAAATGAAAATCCGAAAAACAATCTTACCGCTTCTTATCTGTCTTACCCTTTCCGCCTGCAATACAGCCGCCGTTACGCCCGAAGCGGAGGAAACCTCCAATTATTCCGAGACCTCTCAGACTGAGTTACAGACGGTTACCGAAGCGGAAGAAACAGAAGCGGAAACGGTATCCGTTCAAACCGTAACATCTGCTCCGATATACGATTCCGACGTGGCTGTGTATAAGAAAGATATAAATTTCACACCGATTCTTACCGAGGACGATATAGAGTATATGGGAATACCGTATAAAGACCTTACGCCCGAACAATTTATACAGCTTTGGGCACAGGCTACAAGGGAATGGAATGTTCAAAGGCTGTTTGTGCTGACATGCAGATGTAATAACGATACCGATCTGTTGTGCAATGAATATTGTTGGAAGGTGCGCAAAAGAGAGGCTGAAGATAATACAAAGAGTTCATTGGTTGGAGCTATGAATTCTTGTTATTACGATGTGGAGCTGATTGAAGATTCCAATGCGCCGGAGGGATATTATGACAGTGAGAACCCAAGCGAATTAAAATATGTAATAAAATTCAGGGAGCGTTGGTATTCACCTTCAGGTGATATTATTGAACGAAATGACAATCTTTGGATCACATTATATAAGAAAAATGACTGCTGGAAAATGCGCAGTATGGCTACTTCGCCCAATTTTCTTGAGATTCCCGCAGCATAAAATTTTACCATAGCAAGAAAGGTGAAAAATGAAAATCCGAAAAACGATCTTACCGCTGCTTATTTGTCTTACCCTTTCCGCCTGCAATACAGCCGCTGTTCCGTCTGAAGCGGAGGAAACCGCCAATTATTCCGAGACCTCTCAGACTGAGTTACAGACGGTCACCGAAGCCGAGGAAACGGAAAGCCCGATCTCGCAAACCGAAGATCAAACAGCCGCAAATACCGCCGAAGAATATAAAGCGCCCTTATCCGAGAAAGATTATTTGCTGTTAGACAGGTGCGGCATTTATCCCGCAATAACCGAGGAAGATATTGAGTATATGGGTATACCCTATAAGGACCTTACCCTCGATCAGTTTATCCAGATGTGGGGGCAGTGCAGCAGAGAGGGAAATGTTCACAAACAATACTTTTTGTATTATAACAACGGCGGTTCTCAAGGATTGACCGAGGAGGACAGGCGAAAATATGACGAAGAGCAAATCAAGGAGCAAATGGTGCAGAAAGCATTGAATATGCTTGTGGGGAATTGTTGGATTACATACCATAATGTTAAACTGGAAGAGCTGCCGCAGTCCAAGGAGTTTTATAAGGAGTTTCAGGGTGAAACCTACATTAAAGAGCTTCCCGACGGATATTATGATACGGACGACAGTGAGGAGAAATGTTATGCCCTCGTTCACGACCTTATAATGTATGGCGAAAAGGGTTCCGTTATATACGAATGTCCCAATGACACTGTTTGGGTCAATGTGAAAAAAATCGACGGTTATTGGAAGATCGGAATTATGTTTGATACAAGCCCGCCTTTCTTTTTGTATCAATCGGTTGAAAGCGAGGCATAGCACTGCGAAAGGGTGAAAATTAAGATCAGCAAGGCGGTCTTATAACAGTCCGCTTTTTAGCGGAAACAATATAATACGAATTTCTGATAAAATATAGATGTTGTCTGTATTTTAAAGCGGAAACAGTATAAATCAGTCGTCGAAAAAGCCTAATGCGGCAAAATTATTATTGTGTACGGCGGGCGGGGCAAGCGCCTCCCCTACGAAATGCATTTTTTCGTGCATAATGTAGGGGCGGTGCTTGTCCCGCCTGCTGTACAAGTTCATTATTTGCCGCCGTCGAAAAAAATATTTTACAATTCCCATAAAGCTTTGACATATCCGCAAAAATATGTTATACTATGATTTAATATACTAAAAATAGTAAGAACAGAAAAAACATGAAAATTTTACAGGAAAGGAAGTTTTGGAAGAAACGGCATAACAGAGAAAAATCCTGCTGATAACAGCAATGTTTTTCTCGGCAGGAAGGAAGGTTTAACATGGAACTTAATCATTACGGCAGCGTGACCCCCGAAATCGAAAGGCTCACCGATCTATGCGTCAGCAACAGCTGCATCGATCCCGCACTCTACGGAAAATACGAGGTAAAAAGAGGACTTCGCGACTTAAACGGAAAGGGCGTTTTAACGGGACTTACGGATATTTCCGATATAAGGGCAAGCAAGATCGTAGACGGAGTTTCCGTTCCCTGCGAGGGCAAGCTCTTTTACAGGGGCATCGATGTGGAAGAAATAATAAAGGGCTTTGCCGCCGATAAGCGCTACGGCTTTGAGGAAACGATATACCTTTTGCTCTTCGGCGCACTCCCCAATAAAAAACAGCTGGCTGAATTTAAGTGCCTGCTGGGCGGCATGATGACCCTGCCCACCAACTTTATTCGAGACGTTATTATGAAGGGTCCCAGCGAGGACATGATGAACAGCCTTGCCCGCAGCGTACTTACTCTTCACAGCTACGACGAAAATCCCAACGACATAAGTCTTTCCAATGTGCTTAGACAGTGCCTGAAGCTGATAGCGGTGTTCCCCATGCTGTCGGTTTACGGCTATCAGGCATACAACTTTTATATAGAAAAGCAAAGCCTGTTTATTCATCTGCCCGACCCCAATCTTTCAATAGCGGAAAATATTCTTCATCTTCTTAGACCCGACAGTCAGTATACGCCCTTGGAGGCGCATGTGCTGGATCTGGCGCTGGTTCTCCACGCCGAGCACGGCGGCGGAAACAACTCCACCTTTACCACCCACGTGGTGACCAGCTCGGGAACGGATACCTACTCTGCGATCGCAGCGGCGTTAAGCTCCCTTAAAGGACCTAAGCACGGCGGCGCAAACCTGAAGGTCATGAAAATGTTTGAGGATATGAAGGAGCAGGTAAAGGACTGGAACGACGACCAAGAGGTAAGCGCCTACTTAGAGGCGCTGCTCAGAGGAGAGGCGTTTGACCGTGCGGGACTTATCTACGGTATGGGTCATGCGGTATACTCCGTTTCCGACCCCAGAGCCGAGGTTTTCAGGGGCTACGTGGAAAAGCTTTCCAAGGAAAAGGGCTATGATGCGGAATACAGGCTTTACGACAAGGTGGCGACACTTGCTCCCAAAATCATATCCAGCCGAAAGAAAATGTATAAGGGCGTAAGCCCCAACGTGGACTTTTTCAGCGGCTTCGCCTACAAGATGATGGGCTTGCCCTTAGAGCTGTACACGCCCCTTTTCGCCATTTCCAGAATAAGCGGCTGGAGTGCTCACCGCATGGAGGAGCTTATCAACGCAGGTAAAATTATCCGTCCCGCTTATAAGAGCATAAGCGAGGAGAGGGCTTACATTCCTCTTTCCGACAGGTAATATCAAAATGATAGGGAATCTAAAATGGCAAGGAATTTGAAAATAATCCTTAAAATAATTTTAATAGCTGCCGAGGCATGCTTGGTGCTGATGTTCCTTTTGCCTATGTTTATAGGAATAGTGAACGTAGGCGCACAGTTCGGACTTGTAATGTCGGTGCTTTTGCTTGCAGCCACCGTTTTTTGGAGGCAGCTTTGCCGCCTTGTAAGGAAAATATCGGGCCGCAGGGCGGGAAAAATTATTCTTATAATAATTCTTGCGGTATTTATTCTGTTGGTGATCTATGCGGCGGTGCTGTCGGGCTTAATGATAAACGCCGCCTGTAATTCTCCGAGAGCTCCCGATACGGTAATAGTTTTGGGCTGCAAGGTACAGCCAAGCGGAAATCCCAGCGTAATGCTGAACAGACGGATAGAGGCGGCTTACGGTTATCTGGAGGAAAACCCCGATATAATTTGCGTGGTATCGGGTGGAAAGGGCTCCGACGAGCCTGTTTCCGAAGCGGAGGCTATGAAAAAGGCTCTTGTGGACAAGGGCATAGACGAAACCCGAATTATTGCCGAGGACAAATCCGAAAGCACAAGGCAGAACATTGAATTTTCTCTTAAAATATTAGAGGAAAAGGGAATGGAGGTAACCGAGGCAGCCATAGTGACCGACGGCTTTCATCAGTTTAGAGCGGGGCTTATTGCAAAGGAATTTGACATCGTGCCCACGGCGGTCAGCGCTCAAACTCCCATGCGGTTGGTTGCCGCCTACTGGCTCAGAGAATGGTTTGCCCTGTCTCACAGATTTGTTTTCGGATCATAAAAATAATTAATCAAAGAAAGGAAAAAATTATGAAATACTGTAAACAATGCGGCAAAGAAAATAACGACGAAAACGTATTCTGCTTTAATTGCCGCAGCAACGAATTTTCGGACGAACCCGCAAGCGCTGCCAATTCGGACGGCAGCTCAAACCCCGCACCCAATGTGAATCAGCAGCCCCGCCCGCAGCAGCCCGGCTTCGTTCCCCCTCCCCCGATGCAGACGCAGCCTTATTATCAGTCTGTTTATGCAAAGCCCAAGGAGAAAAAGCCCCTTACGATTTTTGACGTGCTCTCCATTTTGGGCTTTGTGGCGGCAATTGTGGGCATGTTTTCCACGTCCATTATTCTCCACCCCTTAGCTGCGATTTCCTCCATTGCGGGCTTTATAGGCAACACCAAATTTAAGCCCTTGGCGACCGCAGCCTTTGTAATAGCAATAGTGGGCGGGATCGTGTATATTTCGCTTTCCCTTTACCGCAACGGCTTGATCCCCGAATGGATCACGGACGGAGCTTTCCATTAATTGATCTCTGTTTTGCAGGCGGCTTTTGCCGATGCCTGTTTAACTTATGCTGCAATCGATTTTATCCCGCTCATATGCTTTAGCCATGATCTGAACATTTTGACAAGGGATAAAATCCAAGCGTTTTTGCTCTTTTAACCGCCCAAAGCTGCCTCTTCCTTGCGGCAGCTTTGGGTGTATTGCTTTTACTTGTATCGAATTTTGCCTTGCAAAATTCTCTTTTTATGATATAACAACCTCAAACTGCGGAAAGAGGAAGATTTTTATTTTAATGTTTGAGAACGTTTTATCTATTTAGAGGTATCGAATTTTGCCTTGCAAAATTCTCTTTTTATGATATAA
>JAMPBF010000064.1 GCA_023666805.1 Bacillota bacterium | reverse complement strand
CCCTACGAAATGCTTTTTTCGTGCATAATGTAGGGGCGGTGCTTGCCCCGCCCGCTGTACAGGTTCATAATTTACCGCCGCATTGAACTTTTTCGACAGTCCGAAAAACAGACTTTGTCTATCTTTTAAAGCAAAAACATTATAAAAACAAAAAAGAGGGTAAAAATGAAAACCAAAGACATATTTAAGAAAAAATGCTGCTTCTCCTTTGAAATATTCCCACCGAAGAGGAATATGCCTATCGAATCAATATATAATACTTTAGAGGAGCTGGCGGCTCTGAAGCCGGATTTTATTTCGGTGACCTACGGTGCGGGGGGCTCAGCCAACGCTTATACCATCGAGATCGCTTCAAAAATAAAAAACGATTACGGCATTGAAAGCGTTGCCCATCTTCCCTGCCTTTATCTCGGGGAAAAGGAGGCCGAGGAGATCACAGACAGGCTTTTCGGCGAGGGGATAGAGAATGTTTTGGCGCTCAGGGGCGATAAGGTGCCTGACTGTGCGCCCAACGGACGGTTCACCCATGCGGATCAGCTGATTTCCTTCATAAAGGAGAGAAAGCCCGATCTGAACCTGCTGGCAGCCTGCTATCCCGAGGGGCACCCCGAATCCAAAAACAAGGTCGCCGACCTGCACAACCTGAAAAACAAGGTGGACTGCGGCGCCGACCATTTGGTGTCCCAGCTTTTTTTCGACAACAGGCTGTTTATGGAATTTGAGGAAAAGGCAAGGATCGCAGGGATAAACGTGCCTATAGAGGCGGGTATCATGCCGGTGGTAAACAAGAAGCAGATAGAAAGAATGGTGACCCTGTGCGGCGCTTCGCTGCCCGAAAAGTTCGTTAAGATGATGAACAGGTTCGAGAACAGTCCCGAAGCCATACGGGACGCAGGCATAGCCTACGCCGTGGATCAGATCGCAGACCTGATCACAAGAGGGGTGGACGGTATCCACCTTTACACCATGAATAATCCCTACATCGCCAAAAGGATCGTGGAATCGGTGGGAAGCCTTATTCAAGCCGTTTCACCTTCTCAGGGCTGATCGACAAACCGAGAATTTTTGCCGTTTGATTTGAGTAAATATTTTTAACTAAATTAGCTAATTTAAAGTAAATTAAAAGAAATTTATCTTTTAAATGTACGCCAATGTAAAATATGTACAATTTTATTATTTACTGTTAGGTATTCTATCCAAAATTAATAATAAATGCTTGACATTACTTAAATTATATGTATAATTTTAAGTAGATTAGGCAATTTTTAAAGCTAAATTACTTAGCAAATTCAGCCAATTGGGAAATTTAGGAGGATAACATGAAGACTAAGAAGATCTTAGCGAGTATTCTTGCAGTTGCATCCGTGCTTACCATGACTGCCTGCAACTCAAACAGCGAAACACCTGCCAACACCGGAGACTCCGCTAACACAGGCAACTCCGCCAACACAAATTCCGACAATGCGGCGGACACTCAAGGCGAAAGCAACGAGCCGGCAAAGGATTACACCAAATTCCAAGCCATTGTTGACGACGTCAATTCAAAATGGGCGAACGTAAGAGACAAGAACGAAAAGCTTGCCGCTTATCTTGCAGAGGATCACAGCGGAGACACAGGTTCGGGCACCGTAAACGCTCACGTTGATCCCATTGACACAAGCAATATTCCCACCGGTCTCACCCTGTCGGTCCTCTCTCACCGCACCGACCTTAACAAGGAAGGCAACTACTATCTCAACGAAATGACCGACGCTTTTGAAGAAAAGTACGGCTGCACCGTTGAATATACCACTACCACCAAGTATGCAAGCGACGTTGGCACAAGAATGTCCACCAACGACTACGGCGATGTTCTGATGATCCCCAACAGTGTAAAAATCCAGGATCTGGGCAACTACTTTGTACCCTTGGGAACGGTTGACGAGCTTTCCCAAAAGTACAACTGGATCGACAAGAAGTCTTACGAGGGCATTGTTTACGGTATTCCTCACGTAGGAAACGTCAGCGGCGGCATCGTTTATAACAAGAGAGTTTGGAAGGAAGCGGGAATCACCGAGCTGCCCAAAACTCCCGAGGAATTTATTGCGGATCTTAAGCAGATCAAGGAAAACTGCCCCGACGTAATCCCTTATTACACCAACTTTGCAGCCTCCGACTGGACCCTTGACCAGTGGGTAGCGCTTGTAGGCTCCGCTTACGGCGACCCCGACTACAAGAACAATATCCTTATCAACAAGGAAGACCCTCTCAAGCAGGACGGCGGCTACTACAAGGTATTTAAGCTTATCTACGACGTATTCTCCGAGCCCTCTATCCTTGAAGAGGATCCCAACTCCTCCGACTGGGAAGCGTCTAAGCCTTGGCTTGCCGAAGGAAAGATCGCTACCATGACAATGGGCTCTTGGGCTGTATCTCAGTGTCAGGAATTTGCTGTCCAGAACGGTCAGGATCCCGCCGACGTAGGATTTATGCCCGCACCCTTCACCGTTGACGGCGTTCAGTACGGCGAAACCGCTGCCGACTACGCAATGGGCATCAACAAGAACATTGACGAGGATCACATCAAGCTTGCAATGGCTTATATCACTTGGTTCGTTGAAGAATCTCCCTACACCGAGCATGAGATCGGTATCCCCACACTTAAGGGCGGTTCCTTCCCCTCCTTCATGGAAGGCGCTTGGAACGACTGCATACTGATCGAGGAAGCTCCCGCTCCCGACGGCCTCGAGGGCGTATTCGACGAAATCGACAAGGAAGCCGAGATCAACTTCTGGGGCGGTGAAGCAGGCAACTTCAAGATCAGGATCGGCGAGGCTGCTTTGACCGCATAAGACTTGATTTGGACAATACTTGCTTATATCATATTTGTCAAGCTAATTCGGAGAGGTTTTCCTTTCCGAATTAACTTTACATTTATCGCTTCGGTAAACGGCACAGAGCCAATACCGACATTCAGCCTCCGCAGCAAAGGCGGAACACAAATTTAACCGAAAGGAATGCAAACTTTATGGATAACTCCAATACGACTGCTGCCCACAGACGTTCATTCGGTCAATGGGCAAGAGGCTATACGGGACAAAAATACATAACCACCGTTCTGTTCCTGCTTATCCCCGTTGTACTGTTGATATTATTCACCATTATCCCCGCTGCAAATATGTTTATTTACAGCTTTCAAAAGCGGGATCAATTCGGCGTTGACGTATCATGGGTAGGTATGGAAAACTATGTTACGCTTTTCACCGAGTCCTCTTATTTCCAAGCTTTGTTTAACAGCTTATACTACTTTGTCGGCTCGATCGTTCAGCTTTCCGTTGCGCTTTTTGTCGCCACCATTCTCTGCTCCAAGGTAAAGCTGGCGGGTGTGTTTAAGGGCGTTATTTTCTTCCCTTACATGATGAACGGCGTTGCTATCGCCCTTATCTTCCAAAGATTTTTCAGAGGCGACTCCATGGGCACGCTGAACAGCATTCTTTCCATATTCGGAGCAAGCTCGGTAAAGTGGCTGTCGGATACGGCTATCAACAACTGGTGCTTGGTTTATGCTTCTATTTGGCGCTATATCGGCTTCGACATTCTTATGTTCATAAGTGCGATACAAAGCATCTCTCCCGATATTTACGAGGCTGCCGACTTGGACGGCGCAAATTCATGGCAGAAGTTTTGGTACATTATTTGGCCCGGAATCAGATCGATCATTGCATTGCAGCTTATCCTTGCCATTAAGGGTGCGGTTTCCGTATTTGAAATTCCCTACATAATCACTCACGGACGATTCGATACCAGCACCTTCGTTATTTCGACCATCGATACGGCGTTTGAATACAAAAAGGTCGGATTGGCTTCGGCAATGGCAGTTGTGCTGCTGTTTATCATAATTATCGTAACAGTGATCCAAAAGGTCTGCTTCAGAGAAAAGAAGTAAGGGGGGAACATAAATGGCTAACGAAACAACAACCGAATTTAACATGGATAAATACAGGTTCAAGGAAACCCCCGCTCCCATCAGGATATTTTTCAACGTAATGAAATACGTTGTATTGGTAATAGCCTGTCTTATGGTCCTTCTTCCCTTGGTGATCATTCTGCTGGGCTCCTTCAAAAACAGCAACGATTTTTTAAACTCAAACCCCTTTGCGCTGCCTACGGCGTTTGAATTCAGCAACTACCAAAAGGCATTTGTGGAAGGCCGAGTTGTGGACGGTCTGCTGAACACGGCGATTATTTTGGTGGTTTCCTGTGCGGGCACGGTTATCACCGGCACAATGACCGCCTTCGTGGTACAGCGCTTCAATATGGTGTTTACAAGGCTGGTTAAAAATATCTTTTTGGTTGCGGCTCTTATACCCAATATTTCAATGCAGGTAACCGTATTCCAGATCGTTCACTCTCTGGGCTTGTACAACTCCTTGGCAGCTCCCTGCATACTCTACATCGGTACCGATATTGTGTCTATCTACATATTTATACAGTTTTTGGACAATATTTCGGTTCAGCTGGACGAAAGTGCGATTTTGGACGGCTGCTCCTATCCGAGAGTTTATTTCAGCATTATTCTCCCGATGCTTCGCCCGGCGATCGCAACGGTGCTTGTAATGAAGTTTGTAAGCATTTACAACGACTTCTACACCGCTAACCTGTATATGCCGGACGACAAATTGGCGGTGGTGTCAACGGCGCTTTACCGCTTCATCGGACCCTACGGCTCACAGTGGGAGATCATATTTGCAGGTATCATAATTTGTATCATACCTACACTGATCATCTTCCTTTCAATGCAGAAATTCATTTACAGCAACCTGGCAACGGGCTCTGTAAAGGGTTAATTTTTGATCGGCAGAAAAAAAATACGGCGGCAAGCCGACAACGCCGAATCGGGCAGAGCAAAAGCTCTGCCCGATTTTCGCATATGGCGGCAAGCCGACAAATGCGGCGCTCACAGCAAACAAGCCGTAAAAGTCCGCCGTGTCGGACTTTTACGACAAATGTATAAAAAATTTTAAAAAAATTTTCAAAAACCCCTTGACAAATCTCAAAAAAGATGTATACTGTTAATATAAGATATAAACAGTATTAACTGTATAAACTGTATGTACTGTATAAACAGGAGGCGAGGACTTATCAAAATACTTCAAAACAGCGACGTACCTATTTACAAACAGATCGCAGCGCAATTCAAGGAGCAGATCATGAGGGGCGAAATAGCCGAGGGTGAATACCTCCCCTCGATACGAGGGCTTGCCCGAGATCTTAAGATCAGCGTTATAACCACCATGAAGGCCTACGAAGAGCTGGCGGGTGAAGGGCTGATCTCTGCGGTTCAGGGAAAGGGCTATGCGGTCAATCCCCAAGATCGGGAAATGGTTCGGGAGCAGCATTTAAGACAGCTTGAACAGCATTTGCAGGACGCAATGGACTGCGCCAAGCTGGCGGGCTTATCCCGAGAGGAGCTTATCGAAATGATAAGCGTATTATATGACGTTTAATATTAATAGGAGGAAATTATCATGTTGATTTATTCGGACGACAAGAAAACCGTTATTGAGGCTTCCTGCTTAAGAGTAGAAAGGGTCGTGGGCGGCGGAAAAAACGGCAAATACGTCATCAGCGGCTGGCGCAACGCTATCGGCGAGGGCGTGGTCTGCGCTCAGTACGCCACCGAGGAGGAAGCCGTAAACGGCTTGGAAAACGCATTCAAGGCTATCGCCGACGGGGCGGGCTACTACATATTTTGATTTGAGGTGAGGAAATGGAAAGCATATTGACTGTTAAAGGGCTTACAAAAAAATATCCCAAGTTCACCTTGGGAGAGCTGGATCTTGAAATACCGAAGGGCTTTGCCACCGCACTGATCGGCGCCAACGGAGCGGGAAAGACCACTCTTATAGACACACTTTGCGGCGTTGCCCGCAGATCCTCGGGCGAAATAACATATTTCGGCAAGGAAACGGATATAGAAAACGAGGCTTTAAGGGAAAGAATAGGCTACTGCTCCGCACAGAATTTCTTCCCCTCCGCTTGGAGAGTAAAGGATATTGCGGAATCCATGTCAATTGCCTACAAAAAATTCGACCGCAGTAAATTCGCCGCTATCTGCTCCGAGTTGGAGGTGGAAACCGAGTTTGTGAAAAAGGGAAAGCAAATGTACAGTCAGTCCGACGGAAACCGCATGAGGATCGCCCTTGCGGCGGTATTTGCAAGGGAGACCGATCTGCTTATACTGGACGAGCCGGGCAGCTCCTTGGATCCCCTTATGCGGGACCGCCTTTGCGACAGGCTTAGGGATTACTTGGACAAGGGGAACGGCGAAAAGTCGGTGATCTTTTCCACCCACAACATTGCGGATATGGAGAATGCTGCGGATTACGCCGTATTTATGGACATGGGAAAAATTATCGAGCAGGGCTTTGTGGAGGATCTGAAGGACAAATATATCATTGTGAGAGGCGAGCCCGACCGTTACGACAGAGCAAAGGGCATCATGCTGTCCCACAACGTCAACGGCACCGTTTTCGAGGGGCTGGCGCAGGTCGAAAACAAGGCCGAATTTGAAAAGCTTTCAGCCGTATGGGAAAGACCCACCCTACAGCAGCTGAGCATCGGACTTTTGAAAAGTGCGGAGGAAAGACGATGATAAAATCCTATCGAATTTTTATAAGCAGTAATTTTATAAAAAAATATGCGCTGTTTTCTGCGGTGGTTTTCCTTTCAACAATAGCGCTGGGGCTGTTGGGGAAATATACCGATATTGCTCCGATCAAGGGTGTGATAGAGGGAATGCTGCCTGCATTGTGCTCAACATTTTTCCCTATCTGCTCAATGGTGTCAATGGCGCAGATATATAACGCAAACTTGGCGGATCAACCCGGCGGCTACAAATATTTTCATTCCATAGAAAATTCGTCGGGTCATTTCAGAAAAGCGATCATTTTCGGCAATATGATCTCGCCGATACTTACAGTGCCCACAGCGGCTGTTTTAATGCTTCTTTACCCTGCCGAACAAATTTTTATACTGGTGTGCTTTACGTTTTTTGCTATGGGAATTATGAATTTTTTCGGGCACGTTCGTTCAATTATTGCCCGTATAGTGCCGCTTGCCCTTTTGGGCGGCGGGATCGGAGCATTTTGGGCAGCCCAAGAGAATATTGCGGATATTAGCTTTAATTTTGCAATGACGATCTTCTGCGGAATTACCTTGGCGGTATACATAGGCGGTTTTATTTATTCCGCCGCAAGAGCAAGCTCCGCATGGAACAGAGATTTCAAAGCATCCGAAAGAGAAGCGAAAAGGCAGTCGGCGGAAGCGCCCGCAATTGCACCGAAGAAGCCGATAAGGCAGAAAAAATACGGTGCGGCAAGCTTCCTTGCAAACAGCCTGCTTAAATTTCCCAAGTGGGTATCCGCATTGCTGATCCTCATTGCGTTGGCGATGACCGTTCTGCCCTTTATAGCTCACGAGCCTATCGGCGAGGACGACTATATGTCCCCTAAGATATTTATCTTTTTCCCGAGCATTGTTTCCGCCATACCGATTCTTACAGCGCTTTCCTCTGATCTCAGCGGGAATAAATTTGCCCGTTCCATGCCTATCTCAAGGGTATTGTACACCCGCAGTCTGCCTGCCGCCGTGTCTGCGGTGACCGCAGGCTTGTCAACGCTTGTAATGCTTGCATACTTTGTTTTTCTCGCAGCGATAGATGCGGAGCTCAGCCAGTTTTCCGATACCTTGATAATAGGCTCGGCAGCCTGTGCAGGCATGCTGCTTGCTGCGCCGACGCTTATGAAGATCCCCGCAGGCGGATTGCTGATGATATATGCCGCAGGTCTGCCCATAGGCGCCTTAATGCTGCTGACCGACAGCGAAAAGAAAATAACGGGCTTTGGCGTGCCCTTGTATCTGTCGGTCATAATATACGTTTTGGCGGTGGCGGGCGGAACCGCTTGGGCATTTTATATCAGCAGCAGGGATTACCGCCGAAACGACGTATTGCTTTATCCCTCCCAAACGGCGGGAAAAGGCAGGTAAATGCGCAAAAAGCAGCATACAAAACGCTTCCGTCAGCTGTAGCTGTCAAGAAAATTATGCGTACCTTCACTGTCCTTATAAGCGATGACCGTGTGCAAATTCACATTCTCCACGCTTCGGAAAATATTTTTCTCCACCTGCGGATTGGTTTCCTTGAGCTTTGCTATCAAGCGCTTTACTTCCTGCCGTTTGGAGGCGGAGGGATCGCAGGTGGCGCAGGTATCGGTGAATTTGCAGGCGCACTGTATGAAATGCAGCTTGTTATAATCCCGCCAATGCTTGATGTCGTCCTCTCTGATAAGGTACATCGGGCGGATAAGCTCCATTCCTTCAAAATTGGTGCTGTGAAGCTTGGGCATCATGGTTTGGATCTGCCCCCCGTAGAGCATGCCCATGAGAATGGTTTCTATAACGTCGTCAAAATGATGTCCCAAGGCGATCTTGTTGCAGCCCAGCTCCTTCGCCTTGCTGTACAAATATCCTCTTCTCATTCGGGCGCAGAGATAGCAGGGATTTTTTTCCACATTGTACACCGAAGCGAAAATCGAAGATTCAAAAATTGTGATCGGAACGGACAAGGCTCTTGCATTATCCTCTATGATCCTGCGGTTTTCGGGGCTGTAGCCCGGATCCATCACCAAAAAAACCGTTTCAAAGGAAAATTTCCTGTGACGCTGTATCTCCTGAAACAGCTTTGCCATAAGCATTGAATCCTTGCCGCCCGAAATGCACACGGCGATCTTATCGTTGGGTCGGATCAAATCGTATTCCACTACCGCCTTGGCAAATTTGCTGAAAATATCCTTGTGAAATTTTTTTCGTATGCTTTTTTCCGCATTAAGGGCGGTTTGCGCAATTTCCCGTTTTTCCATATCCCTGCGAAGCCAATCCATGTAGCCCCCCGCAAGATTATAAGCGCAATAACCCTTTTCTCGCAGCAGCTCTGCCGTCTCTAAGCTGATAATTCCGCTTTTGCAGCAAATTATCAGCTTTTTTTCTTTATCCAGCCGGGACGTATTTTCCTCCAGCTCCTTTTGGGGAATATTCACCGAATTTTCAATATGCCCGTACTGAAAGGCAGTATCGCTGCGTATATCTATTATCAAATAGCTGTCCTCAGCCAAGGTCTCCAGCTGCTCCGCCGTAATTTCATAGTCCATATTTACCTCTAAATTAAGCCATAAAATTTATAAGTCAATTTGGTAAAGCTGCGCTTGTACATCTCTTTTTCCGTAAATTATACGAAAAACGGTTACCGTTTGTTTTTTGATGTCTGGCGCATAAAAAATTTGGTAGTTATCAACATTCATAATATGAAAATTATGACTTTTCCATGGCTCTTTATCATATACCCGAAATCTTTCGGGCATATATTCCAAGGAATTTATTGCTTTTTGCAAGCGGTTAAGCTGTCCCTCTGCGGTTTGAACTGATTGCAAAGTGTATGCAATATATTTGAATATGCTGCGCAAGTCATCACCGGCAGTCGGCGTTAACAATACTTTATAATTCATATGCCAAATTCACTGCGAATGTCTGAAAACGCTTTATCGGCAGGAATGGCTTTACCTTCTAAATATTCGGAATATCCTTTTTCCAATTCGGCATCAAGCTGTTCCTCGGTCATATTGGCAATATTCGGCAAGCTGTTTGGCAGCTTCACTTCAAAGGGAATACCTCTTTGAATAATGACCTGTCTTAAAAACATGGAAACCGCATTTGACATAGGAATACCAAGCTGATTTAATATGCTTTCAGCTTCTTCTTTTATCTCGGGTTCAACTCTTGCGAAAATATTTGCTGTTCTATTCATATAAAATTCTCCTTTTTTGCTATTATAGCATTTTTGATTGCAAAATGCAAGCTTTTTGCAATAAAATTGGTAATAAATGTTCTGCCGCTTAGCCTTGACATTTTCTCTTTAATATAGTAAAATTAACATATATGTATCAACTAACCGAAAGGAACCCATGCCATGGAGCAGCAACAATCAAGCTCAGTAGCTTACAAATGCCCGCAATGCAATGCGAGCTTAAGCTTTAATCCCGTTACCCAAGGCTTTGACTGCGAATTTTGCGGCGGTCATTTCACCCAAGCACAGCTTGAATCCGTCGAGGCGGCCACCATCGAGGACTTGCCGATGGGCGAGGCTCAAGAGCTGGAGCAGGAAAGCTACACCACCGACAGCAAGGGCTTCGAGGACGACAACCGCCTTTATCTTTGCCCCGGCTGCGGCGCAGCGGTAATTGCGGAATCGGAGCTTTCCGCCTCCGCTATCTGTCACTACTGCCACACCCCGATAGTCATGTCGGGCAGGCTTAGCGGAGAGTACTGCCCCGATATGATAATTCCCTTCTCCAAAACCAGAGAGGACGCATTGGCGGGCTTTGCGCAGTGGACGGCAAAATACAGGACCTTTTTGGCAAAGGGCTTCGGCTCTCCCGAAAGCCTTGCCAAGATACAGGGAATTTACGTTCCCTATTGGCTGGCGGACTGCGTCACGGAGGGCACACTGGTGGCGGATTGCTACAAAACCGTCAGCAGCGTCAGAAGCGGCGATTACATAATAAATACCGAAAACAGATACACCGTAGTCAGAAACGGCACAATGAAGTTCGACCGTATCCCCGCCGACGGCTCGAGAAAGGCGGACGATGCGCTTATGGAAAGCATTGAGCCCTTTGATTATTCAAAGCTGGTCAATTTCAAAATGGCGTATCTGGCGGGACATAATGCGGAAAAATACGACGTTACCAAGGAGCAGGTGTACCCCAGAATAAACAACCGAGCCTGTGCCGAAACCAAGGCGCAGTTCAACGCCTCCATAAAGGGCTACACAAGAAAGCTGATACGCAGCGAAAACTATCAGGTAAAGGGCATACGCTGGAAATACGTTATGCTCCCAATGTGGTTTTTAAGCTACACCTATAAGGGAAAAATGTACTACTATGCCATGAACGGCGACACGGGAAAATTCGGCGGCACTCTCCCGCTGAACAAGCTTAAGTTAGGGCTTATGAGCTTTGGCATACCCGCCGCAGCGGCGCTGATACTGTCCTTCCTGATAGGATTTTGGGGAGGTGCATGATGAAAAAAATTATTTCCTTATTGACCGCCCTGTTCCTTGCGCTTTGCATACTGCCCACAGCTGTCCTCGGCGAAGCATACACTGTCGGTGAGGAGACGGACTATGATCCCGAAGTTATAAATACCGACTATTATATTTTCGACCCCTTTGAATATATCAGCGGCGACGCTTTGGAGGATCTGTCCGTACAGCTGGAGAATTTTTACAGGGAAACGAAAATCCATATAGCAATAGGCATAACCGACTATATCGGGGAGGACAAAACCAGCAAGGGCGTAGAAAAATACGCTCAATCCTTGGGCACCGTTCTTTGGTACAACACCGACGACTATCTTGTGCTTTTGCTGAACAACGACACAGGCGAGGATTACATATTCGGCAACAACCGAGGTGCGTTTTACAGCCGCTCCGAGGAATTTTTAAACGATTTGGAATTATTTTGGAGCGATGCTCGGCTTCAAAATGACTTTTACGGCTCCGCCATGGAATTTGTGGCGGTTGCCTACGGCTATGCAGCCGATGTGGAATATTGGTGGGAAACAGCTGTCAACGACAGTGAAGAAAACGCCTTCGGCAATCCCGACAATTTTGACAATGAAGAGCAGGCTGCTCCCGCAGAAAATCTCACAAGCGAAAGCGGAGCGGACTTAACGGGCGGAGTGATCGCCTCTCCAAGTCAAAAGGCTTTTATTGTGGACGAAAGCTATCATCTAAGCCAATCTCAGCGCAGTGTGCTGATAGCTCATGCGGAGGATTTTGCCGATCACACGGGCATGAGCATAGTTATCGCCATTTCCGACAACGTGGGTTCAAATAAAAGCGACAGCGCAGTAGTGGACTATGCCGATCTGATGTATGAACAATACTGCGGCAAGAACACCGACGGAATACTATTCCTTATCAACAACGATACCAAATACGATTATATTTCCACCAGCGGAATCGGCATAAATTATTACAGCGATTGGCGCATTGAAAGGCTGTTGGACGCTGCTTACGACTATTTGGCAGACGGCGACTACTATTCCGCAGCCTATGCCTTTATCTCTCGGGCAAGCTATTATTACGATGAGGGCAAGGAAAACAACCAAACGGAAATTTTCGGAGCGGAATACGACCCCGACGGCATCTTTGAAGTATTACTGGTTACGGGCTTTATAGCGCTTGTTATAGGAATTATCCTATATTCCTCCAAAGCCAACACCTACAAGCTGCAAAGACCCAACAACTCCCTTTATGTGGTGCAAGGCTCAAAGGTTTTCCAGCAAGCCACCGATACCTTTGTGGGCGTAATAACCAACCGCATTTATTCGCCCAGAAGCTCGGGCAGCAGCGGAGGCGGCGGACACTCGGGCCACAGCTCCACCCACCACTCCAGCAGCGGCGGACGTCACGGAGGCGGCGGACG
>JAMPBF010000063.1 GCA_023666805.1 Bacillota bacterium | reverse complement strand
GGACGTTATAGGTAAACGGATCTTCAAAATCTCGGAAATAGACAAAAGAAAGGACATAAATCATGAACTTATCCGAACTGACAGCAAAAAAATACGGAAAGCAGCTTAAGGAATGTACTAATGCGGAAATTTACGCAGTCCTGTTGAACGAGGTTCAAAGGTTAGCCGCAGAAAAAAAGCAGCAAAAGAGCGGGAAAAAGCTTTACTATTTCTCAGCCGAATTTCTTATCGGCAAGCTTTTATCCAACAACCTGATAAACTTAGGCTTGTACGAGGAGGTAAAAACACAGCTTGAGGAAAACGGCAAAAACATGGGCGACATAGAGGAGATCGAAAACGAGCCGTCCTTGGGCAACGGCGGCTTGGGCCGCTTGGCGGCATGCTTTCTCGATTCGATCGCCACCTTGGGCTTAAACGGCGACGGAGTGGGCTTAATGTACCATTACGGCTTATTCAGGCAGGTGTTTAAGGATAATCAGCAGACCGCCGAGCCCGACAAGTGGCTCACCGAAAACAGCTGGCTCAACAAAACCGATAAGACTTACGAGGTGAAATTCAAGAAATGCACCGTTAAAGCAAGAATGTACGACATAAATGTTACGGGTTACAAAAATACCTCCAACGTTCTTCACCTTTTTGACGCAGAGACCGCCGACGAGACCGTTGTAAAAGAGGGAATAGACTTTGACAAGGAAGAGATCGAAAAGAACCTGACGCTGTTTTTGTACCCCGACGACAGCGACGACGCAGGCAGAAAGCTTAGGATCTATCAGCAGTACTTTATGGTATGCGCAGGCGCTCAAATGCTTCTTGACGAGTGCGTTTCAAAGGGCTGCAAGCTTACCGATCTGTACGATTACGCAGTGATCCAAATAAACGACACCCACCCCACCATGATAATCCCGGAGCTTATCAGGCAGCTTGTAAACAGAGGGGTGGAGCTTGACGACGCTATAGATACGGTCAGCAAGACCTGCGCCTACACCAATCACACTATCTTGGCGGAGGCTCTCGAAAAGTGGCCTATCCACTACCTTAAGGATGTAGTACCTCAACTTGTGCCCATTATAGAAATATTGGACGATAAGGCAAGAAGAAAATTCGAGGACTCAAGCCTTGCGATCATTGACAAAAACGATACCGTTCACATGGCGCACCTTGACATTCATTACAGCAAGAGTGTAAACGGCGTTGCAATGCTTCATACCGAGATCTTAAAGAAAGAGGAGCTAAATAATTTCTATAAGATCTATCCGGAAAAATTCAACAACAAAACCAACGGAATAACCTTCCGCCGCTGGCTTATGCACTGCAACAGAGAGCTTACAAGCCTTATAGATTCTCTGATAGGCGAGGGCTGGAAAAAGGACGCCAAGGAGCTTAAAAAGCTTATGAGCTTCCGAAAGGATACCGAGGTTTTGCAGCAGCTTTTGGATATAAAGCTTGTGAAAAAGGCTCAGCTTAAAAATCATCTGCTTGTTACCCAAAACATAAGGCTTGACGATAACTCGATCTTCGATATTCAGATCAAGCGTCTGCATGAATATAAGCGCCAACAGCTGAACGCTCTGTATATTATCCACAAGTACCTTGAGATAAAGGCGGGAAAGCTCCCCACAACACCCATAACCTGCATTTTCGGCGCAAAGGCAGCTCCCGCCTACATCATAGCGCAGGACATTATCCACTTGATCTTGTGCCTCAGCGAGATAATCTCAAACGATCCCGAGGTAAGCCCCTATCTGAATGTGATAATGGTGGAGAACTACAACGTTACCGAGGCGGAAAGGCTTATCCCCGCCTGTGATATTTCGGAGCAGATCTCTCTTGCCTCCAAGGAGGCCAGCGGCACGGGAAATATGAAGTTTATGCTAAACGGCGCCGTTACCTTGGGCACCGAGGACGGTGCAAACGTCGAGATCCACGAGCTGGTAGGCGACGACAATATCTACATCTTCGGCGAGCTCAGCGACGTGGTGGTCAACCGCTATAAAAAGGCAAGCTACGTTTCCAAAAAGTATTATGAGGAAAACGAGGACATTAAGGCGGCGGTGGATTTCATCACAGGCGACGAATTAATGGCGGTGGGCAGCGAGGAAAGACTGACACGCCTTTCCAATGAGCTGTTAAGCAAGGACTGGTTCATGACCTTCCCCGACTTTAACGACTATGTAAAAACAAGAGAAAAAGCCTACAAGGACTATGAAAACAGACAGAGGTGGGCTGAAAAAATGCTTGCCAACATAGCCATGGCGGGATTTTTCTCCTCGGATAGAACTATTGAGGAATACAATAAGGATATTTGGCATTTGGATTAACTTTGAGTATAAAAAATGAAAAAATATTATTACTTATTTTATCGTCAGCCTTATGTCTGTTGGCAATGACTTCCTGTAATCAACAGGAAAAAATTCCGTTTGAAGATCTTAAAGTAGCCAGAGGCGGAGAAGTAAACCGTCCTTCGTATTCCGATCTTGACCGCTTAGAATCCGACAGTGACCTTATTATTGTGGGAACCTGCGTGGGTGAAGCGGAGCAGCGTGATATATATCAATACGACGGTCATTTTGATGAAAATATTCTTGTTATGTATAATACCCTATGCAATGTTGAAATCAAACAGGTATTTAAAGGGGACGTTGAGGTAGGGGACACAATATCTGTGTGTCAGCAGTACGGGGTTGACGAAGAAGAAGGAAAATTTTGGACCTTCAGCAATCTTACACCTATGATTGACGGAGACACATGGCTGTTTTTCCTTTATGATAACAGAGGCGAAAATTATATGTGCTGCGGCGATGAGGACGGACGCTATCCGATATTAAACAATACCTATCGGAAAATGGCTTTGACTGGCAGCGAGGAGCTTGGCGTTTTGGATAAAAACTGCTTTAACGAACGAATTTACGCCGAAATATTGATCAATTATGAATTTGAATAAAATACTGCGGGGTCTTTTTATTGTGATTATTTATTGACAAATTTCGGAAATATGTTACAATGAATTAAAACGGCGGCATATAAAAAAGGAGTAAAATCAAGATGAAAAAAAGTTTTCTTATTTTACTTATCGGAGTATTATACACGGCGGTTTTAACTTCATGCGGCGGAGATAATGTCGGCGATAATGAAGAATTTGCCGGACTTAAGCTTGTGGAATGGGAAGAGGGCAACCGTCTTCAGTATTTCGACCTTGAACATATTGAAAAAAGCAGTGATCTTATCCTTATAGGCAAATTTACGGGAGACGCCGTTCAGGAAGAGATTTACCAATACGACGAGCATTTTCAAAAGGATATAGTAATATTCACAAAATCGAAAAGCACACTCGAAATTCTAAAGGTTTACAGCGGCGATGTGAATGAGGGAGACAGTATCACGGTTACACAGTATTACGGAGTATATGATGATTCGCTTGCTACCGACAGTAAGCTGACGCCTATGCTGAAGGACGACACATGGCTCTTTTTTCTTACCGCTGATAATGACGGAACGTATTACTGTACGGGTGATAACGACGGGCGCTACCCCTTGCAAAATACGAGCTACAGAAAAATTGCCCTTACAGATTATGAAGACTTGGGCGTTTATCGCAAAGAAGACTTCAGAGAGGATATTTACGCCGAAATATTGAAAAGCTACGAATTTGAATATTGAAGCGCATAAAAGTATATCCGTCCCTTGGGAAATTATCCCGAGGGATTTTTTTATTCGGCTCTTGACAAATCCCCAAATCGGTATTATAATATAAATAACAAATCTGCGGTGCAAGCCTGATGCCTTACGCCAAAGACAGCCAAAATTTCTAATGCCAAAGCGTAAAACCTGAGGCAAAAGGGCGTTATTTTTATGCAAGCTTTTCTGCGCCCTGCTAAAGGGCGCTTTTTGTTTGAAAAAAGGAGGAAGAATGGAAGAAACCAGAATAGCGGTGATCAGCATAATAGTCGAGGAAGAGGAATCCGCTCCCGCATTGAACGCCGTGATCCACGAATACAGCAGCTATGTAGTGAGCCGAATGGGCACTACTCTGCGCAAAACCAAGGGCGTCAACGTTATCTGCCTTGTGGTGGACGCTCCCAACGATATAATCAGCGCCTTTTCGGGCAAGATCGGCAGGGTAAAGGGAGTAAGCGTTAAAACCGCTTATTCCGCCGTGAAAGCCTCGGGAGAAGAAAATGCAGAATGAGCTGATAGAAAAACTCTTCCAAAACGGCGATCTGACCGATACCGAGCTTAAAGAGCTTATAGACAACCGCACACCGGAGGATCCCGTCCTGATTGCGGAAAAAGCACGGCAGCGGTGCGAGGAGGAATACGGAAATCAGGTCTTTATGAGGGGCTTGATCGAATTTTCCTCCTATTGCAAAAACGACTGTTATTACTGTGGGCTGAGGCGGAGCAACAAAAATGCGCAGCGCTACCGCTTGACCACCGAGGAAATAATGAGCTGCTGCGAAAACGGCTATAAGCTGGGGTTCAGGACCTTTGTGCTGCAAGGCGGCGAGGACGGCTTTTATACGGACGATATATTTTGCGGCATAATAAGGGAAATAAAGGCAAGCTTCCCCGATACGGCGGTGACCCTTTCGCTGGGAGAACGAAGCGAGGAAAGCTATCGCCGACTTTTTGAAGCGGGAGCCGACAGGTATCTGCTCAGACACGAAACCGCCGATAAACGGCACTACGAAAAGCTCCACCCCAAGGAGTTGTCCCTTGAGCACCGCATGGACTGTCTGAAGAATCTCCGCAGGATAGGCTATCAAACAGGCTGCGGCTTTATGGTGGGCTCTCCTTATCAAGATACGGACTGTCTTGTAAAGGATCTGCGCTTCATAAAGACATTCAGACCCCAAATGGTGGGGATCGGACCGTTTATCCCCCATAAGGACACTCCCTTCGGCGAAGAAAAAGCGGGTGCATTGGAGCTGACATTATACTTATTGTCAATAATAAGATTGTTATTACCGAAAGTATTGCTGCCTGCCACCACCGCCTTGGGCACGATAAGCCCGACGGGGCGGGAACAGGGGATCAAGGCAGGGGCAAACGTGGTAATGCCCAATCTGTCCCCGGTAGGAGTACGCAAAAAATACTCCCTCTACGACAACAAGATCTGCACGGGCGAGGAGGCGGCGGAGTGCGTAAGCTGTTTAAAGCGCCGCATAGAATCTACGGGCAGAGAGTTGGTCGTTTCAAGAGGAGATTCAAAAATCACAGATTAAACGTTCACAAGAAAGGAAAAGGTGAAAAATTATGTACGATCCCAAATCATTAAAAGCAGAGGAATTTATCAGCGACGAGGAGATCAGGGAGACCCTCGATTACGCCGAAAAAAACAAGGACAATTTGGAGCTGGTGGACAGCATCATTGAAAAAGCCAAGCTTCGCAAGGGCTTGTCCCACAGAGAAGCGTCGGTTCTGCTCGCCTGTGAAAACGAGGAGAAGACGGCGCAGATCTACGATTTGGCAGAGCAGATAAAGAAGGACTTTTACGGCAACAGAATAGTGATGTTCGCACCTCTCTATCTCTCCAACTACTGCGTAAACGGCTGCGTATACTGTCCCTATCACCTTAAAAACAAGCATATTGCCAGGAAAAAGCTGACGCAGGAGGACGTAAAGCGGGAGGTAATAGCTCTTCAGGATATGGGACACAAGCGCTTGGCCATCGAGGCGGGCGAGGATCCCGTCAACAACCCTATCGAGTACATACTGGAATGTATTGACACGATTTACAGCATAAAGCACAAAAACGGCGCTATAAGACGAGTAAACGTAAATATTGCCGCCACTACCGTTGAAAACTACAAAAAGCTTCACGATGCGGGCATAGGCACATATATTTTGTTCCAGGAGACCTATCACAAGGAAAGCTACGAGCAGCTTCACCCCACAGGTCCCAAGCATGACTACCGTTATCACACCGAGGCGATGGACAGAGCCATGGAGGGCGGGATCGACGACGTAGGCTTGGGCGTGCTGTTCGGCTTGGAGATGTACAAGTACGAATTTGCGGGGCTTTTGATGCATGCCGAGCATTTGGAGGCGGTGCACGGAGTAGGACCTCATACAATAAGCGTTCCCAGGATCAAGCATGCGGACGATATTGACCCCAGCGCCTTTGACAACAGTATCAGCGACGAAATATTCGCAAAGATCTGCGCTTGTATCCGCGTTGCAGTGCCATATACGGGCATGATAATCTCCACCAGAGAAAGCAAGGCGGTTCGGGAAAAGGTGATAAGATTGGGTGTTTCCCAAATCAGCGGCGCTTCCAGAACCAGTGTGGGAGGCTACTACGAGCCGGAGCCCGAGGAGGAAAACAGTGCGCAGTTCGACGTATCCGACCAAAGAACCTTGGACGAGGTGGTACGCTGGCTTATGGAGATCGGCTATATTCCCAGCTTCTGCACCGCCTGCTACCGAGAGGGCAGAACAGGCGACCGCTTTATGAGCCTTTGCAAGAGCGGACAGATACAAAACTGCTGCCACCCCAACGCATTGATGACCTTAAAGGAATACCTTATGGACTACGCAAGCCCCAAGACAAGAGAGATCGGTGAAGATCTGATCAAAAAGGAGCTTAACAATATTCCCAAGGAAAAGGTAAGAAACATTGCGGAAAATTATCTTAAGGAGATAGAAACCGAGGGCAAGAGAGATTTCAGATTCTGATGTAAAAATTGATAAAATCGAGGGGCTGTTTTCAACAGCCCCTCGATTATTTAAGATATTAATTAGATATTAATTTCACTTAAGATCCTCTTCCGAAACGATACCAAAGCTGCTCTTGCCGTTTTTCTTGATCTTATACATGGCTTCGTCGGCAATGGATATGATCTCTTCAACGGTCTTGCTGCCGTCGTTAACGGGATAAACGCCTATACTTACGCTGACGGTAAGGTGATCGTCCGTATCGCATACAAATCCCGCCTTAAGCTTTGCCAAAATATCCTTGGCTATGTTTTCGGGGATATTGGTGGAGCAATTCCGTATGCATACAATAAACTCGTCTCCGCCGTAGCGTCCGATAAAGCCAAAGTCGTCAACGATCTCCTGAATACTGCTTGTTACAAATTTAAGAACCTGGTCGCCTGTGGCATGGCTGTATTTGTCGTTGTAGATTTTAAAGTCGTCAATATCCACAAAGAGGATCGCAAATCCGTCGCCGCCGTCGCCGACCTTGACAATTTCGTTGTCGATAACATTTTCAATGGTCTCCCGGTTGTATACGCCGGTAAGTGCGTCGTAGCTCGCCTGCTGTTTAAGCTTCATTTCGCCCTTCTTGGCACGGTCTACGTCGGAAAGCACTCCGATGATTTTTACTATATTTCCGTCGTTGTCCTTAATGGATGCCGTTTTCATGGCGATCCAAATATAGTCGCCGTAAACGTTCTTCCAACGGTAGGTGTTTTCCTTAAAGTCCTCGCCCTTTTGCAGCCTTTCCAGATCCTTGCGGTAGCGCTCGTTATCCTCGGGGTGAACCTTGCCCTTGAGGAAAAAGCTGTCGCTGAAGTGGTCGGAGGAGGCTCGGAAGCTGAACTTTTTGTTGAAATTGTTGGAGAAGGTAACATTGTTGGTTTTGAGATTCCACTCAAACACTATGTCGTCGGACATTTCCACGATCGTGCGGTAACGTCTTTCGCTTACCACAACATTATCCAGCAGCGTGTTAAAGGAATCGCCGATGTCGCCGTATTCGTTTTTGCTCTTAACGCTTACTCTTGAATCATGGTCGCCTTTGTGTATTTTAACAAGAGTTTTCTCGATATTGTTTAAGGGCTTGGTGATCAATATCAGCATAACGGTATAGAACGCCGCAAAGAATATTGCCAAAACCACCACCAAGGTCACTACCTCGGAGGTAGCCTTCTTGGAGTAAACAAAAGCCTTGTTGGCTTCCGCAAAGGACGCAACGTACCAGCTGTTGGCAGACTGAACGGTGTAGACCAGCGTTCTTTCCGCCCCCGACTTGACGCTGACGGTTTTGTTCTGCTCCGCAGTGTTGTTCATTGCATTCTTAATGGCGCGGTATTCGTCGTTTCCGTTTCTGCCGGATATATCTTCTATCATGCCGATGTAGTTGTTATCCACCACGTGACCCAAGGAGTCCATAAACACGGTGCGTCCGTTGGTGGGGAACAATCCCGCATTGCTGATTTTTTCAAAGCTGTCCTTGGAAAAATAGGTCAAAACGATACGGTCGCCGAGAATATAAGGAGAAACAAGCTCATATCCGTTTTCTCTGCCGCTGGAGTTTAAGGTAGTGCTGAAGAAAGCCTCTCCGTTTTTCATAAGGTCAAGGCTTGCCTTGTCGAAAAGCTTAAAATCCGTTTCGTTCTCGCCGCTGACGGTGACCAGCTCTTCGCCCTCCTTATTCACTACAACGATACGGCAGATCCCCGTTTCATTGTTTATGTAGGCTTTGGCTGCGTCAGAGGCTTCCTTTTTGCCGGCAGCGGTCTTTAAATCGGCCTTTGCCAAGGCTTCGTCGGCGCCTACAATGGAAGCGATATTGGAAATTTCCTTTGTGTATTCCGTGATGCTTCTGCTCTCGTTGCCCACAACGTCGGAATAAAGGCTCTCAAACTGCTGCTGTGCCACGGTGTTTAAGCTGCCGGAGGAATAAATGGCGTAAGCAATGATTGAGGAGATAGAAAAGAAGACCAGCGCAAATATGAACATTGTACGAATTTTCATCGATTTTCTCCATTTGAAACAAATTTAATACAAAGCGAATACCAAAAGCATATTATATAATGTTCCAATATTCGCCGCTGAAATATTTATAATCACATAAATGCTTTTATTTATTCTATCACATTTTAGTTAAAAAGTAAATGATTGAATGTTATTTCGTTGAATTTAACACATATTGCATTTATTTTTTGTGTAATTTGACTATATAGTATAATTTTATCCAATCAAAAGGGGCAAACAACGGCTTGGCGGAAAACCTCCCGTCGTTCGGTTTTCCGCCAAGCCGAATTATCTGTCCGTTTGTTTGGTTCAAAACTCGCTCATAAAAGCCTCACAGAACTCCGCCAACATTTTCCTCAGCGGCTCTTCCATATTGTTCAGCCTGTCCGTTGCCTCGGTGGGGTTGATGTTTTTGGCAAAAATGTTGTCGAAGGTGTACTTCGTCCACATATCGGTGACAGCCTTTTTGCGGTTTTCAATGTCTTCGATATAGGCGTTTGCCTTTTCAAACAGGTTTTCCTCGTTGATACCGCTTTTGTCGAAGATCAGATCGCCCTTTTCCACCTCCAAGACAGAGCCGCTTTGCCCCGTTACTGCGGAGAATACCGCCGCACTCGAGGCGAATATCTTTTCGTTGAGCTGATGGAACTTATAGCTTAACACTTCGTCCTCATAGGCGTGCTGTACGTTGGGACTGCTGTCGTACACCCCGCCGCAAAGCCTGTCCAAGCCGTCCTGCGCCTTCGCAAGTCCTGCGGAGATACGGTCAAGGCTTACAATATCCCCTTCCTTCATTTCCTCAAAGGCATAACGCCCCTTGCCCTCGATAACGCCGCCCTTTTGCTCCAGCTCGGTATAATAAGCCAGCTGATCCTTAAAGCGGTTATACATATTCACATGCTTTTGGGCATACGCCTTGGAGCTGTCCAATGATATTATCATATCCAGATAAGAGCCTAAAGCAATATCCGCCTTGTCCTCATCGGAAACAGTGGAAAGGTCTCTTATCAGCTTTTCCTTGGCGGCGGAGAGATTTTCCGCAGGCTTTTCCGACTTTTCCGATTTTTCAGTACCGATCATGGTAAAGGTGTCAAAGCGGCGGCTCTGATCCGCTGCTGCCGTATTGGGGGCAGATCTTGACGACCCGGGAGAGGCTTTTCTGCCAATGCCCGAGGCAGGATTAAGGCCTTGAGCGTTTATGACGGTGGTTATTTTCATTTCGGTTTCTCCTTATTAAATATATTTCGAGATCGAATTAAAGAAGGAATAGATCTGATTTCTGTAGGTGCTGATATTCGCCATATTCATCAGCTTGCTGTTATATTTTGCAAGTATCGCTTCCATTTGACCTTTAACGCTGTCAAAGCTTGCCTTAAAGGTATTTTTATCGGTGGCGTCCAGCTTGGAGAACAGCTCGTACAGCTCTGTTCCGCTGTCCACGACCGCCTTGACTTGAACGGAGCTTGAATTCTTGCTGTGTTCTATGGTTCTGTCGTAGCGATTGTCTATCTCTGCGCCTATGGCAGCGGAATAAAG
Source organism: Bacillota bacterium (assembly GCA_023666805.1). Lineage (GTDB taxonomy): Bacteria > Bacillota > Clostridia > Oscillospirales > Ruminococcaceae > Ruminiclostridium_E. The sequence continues at coordinate 2,614 of JAMPBF010000063.1, read as the reverse complement.
CCGTCCTAATCTGCCGCCTATGGTGTTAACGCCCCAAGCCTGTGCAGCCGCCTTCACCATGCCCTTTTGGGCGGATTCGGCAATTTTGTCCGTTCCGAATTGAATGGTGGTTCCCATAGCGTTCATAAAGTTCTTGGACTGCTCCTGTATTTTCAGCAAATCGGACAGGGAAACCTTTTCCCCCAAAATATCCAACTTTGCGGTAACGTTTTCAAGAGAAGCGTCCCCGCCGTTCTTGATCATTTCCGCCAATTCTCTCACTACGCCGTCTATAGACTTGGACATCGCCTCGTAGTCGGATTTTCCCGCCATTCCTCTTGCGAAAAAGTCAACGGCGGAACGGACAAATTGGTCGTCGTTGGTGGGACGGTAAACAAACTCTTGATCGCTGTCAATTTTAGCGTATTCCCGAGCCGCTTCCATAAGAAAATCGGTGGAGGCTGTGAAGAAATAGGACATAAGCCTTTCCTGCTGAGTGGTCTTGTAATCGGTGTAGGTGTAGGCGTTGTCGGAATCCACCACCTTTTGGAAAACGCCGTTTAAATAACGGTTATATGTACCGTCCGCATTTTGCTTGTGTTTTGTAATGCCATGAAAGTTAAACGGATCATTCATTACATACTTGTCTTTGTTCTGCTCATAATTCTCATCGGGTGAAAAACTATCAATATTGGAATAATAAATCCCAAATTTTTTCATCTTCTCAATATCGGCTGTTGCCATTACGACCTTGCCACCGCCGCCCGAACGAGTTCTGTACGTATCGTAAACGTAGCCCTTTTCCACATAACGACTGTAGTCTGTGCGTACTTCCAGTTCAATTCTGTTAGGATTTGACGATACTTTTCCGGATATGGTGTCCAAAATGTCCTGTCTGCGTTCGGCGTTGTGTTGTTCTTCTTTCTCTGCCATCATCTGGTCGAATTGTTCTTTGATGGTCGGTCCTTTCCAGTCCTTTGCGCTGATAGAACCCATATGACCGATTTTGTCTGTGTTTACAAACATAATTATATCCTCCGATCTATGTTAAACAAAAATATGTTGCCTTATATATTATATCGGCAGATAGGTATTTTTTTTTAGCTGTAATTTTGCACAAATCAACGGAACAATATTTGTAAAATTTGCACTATATCAGAAATGACATCTCGATTTCCCGGTCGGGAATTTGGGAAGCCTGCTCCTGCTCGGCTTTCGCCTGCTTTTCGTTTAGCTCCAATTCCTCCTTGGCGTCCGCCAAGGCTTGCTTCCACAAATCGTCAAAAAGATGCATTCGAGTTCTTTCGGCAGGGGTAAGGGTCGTGTTCCAGCCGTTGGGTGTGCTGTAATCGGCGATTTCGTTGCCCTGCTCGTCCCTGAATTTTATAAAATTGCCCCCTACATCGGGACCGAATTTCTTGTTGTTGGCAAACAGCACGTTAAAGAACTCAAAGCGATCCTTTATCTGCAATTGCATCAAATTCATCTGTCCCCCCAATTCGGACAGCCTGTTCTTAACGAGCCCCATTCTGTCGGGGGAAGCCAAGGAAACAAAATCGTCTCTCAGCTTTTTCCATTCAGCCGTGCCCACTCCCGCCATGGCTCCTTTAACGGTCCCTCCGAATTGGGAATCCTTGCCGGCGGCGGCGTCGCTTTGAGCCATTTTTGCAATTTTTTCCGCCAGCTGCTTGTCATTCAGGCTGCACTGTCCCTGTGTGAGCATTTGCGGCACGGCGGGGATTTTGCTTGTGTAGTTCACGGCTTTGCTCAAATAGTCCGAGCTGCATCTGCGGCTTGAACCGATCCCGTATATCATGTAGGTCACCTCGTATCGTCGTCGAAAATAATTACTCTTATTATTATATCGACAGATTTCCCGAAAACTTTAGACTGCCTCGAAAAATCCCTTGTGAACAAAAACCGAAGCCGCTACTTTATACGGTTCGCCATTTCGTAAAACTGGTAATAGATCCCCTTTCGCTCCATAAGCTGCCTGTGATCGCCCTCCTCCTCGATGCCGTTCTCCGTCAGCACCAGTATTCGGTCGGAGTTTTTTATGCTGGAAAGTCTGTGAGCGATGGTGAGAGTGGTGCGTCCCTCGGACAGCCTTGCCAAGGACTGCGCCACCTCAAATTCGCTTTCGTTGTCCAGCGCCGAGGTAGCCTCGTCCAAAATAATAATGGGCGGGTTCTTTAAAAACACTCTTGCTATGCTTATTCTCTGCTTTTGTCCGCCCGAAAGCTTGACGCCCCTTTCGCCCACGTAGGTATTGTAGCCGTCCTTCAGGTTCATAATAAACTCGTGAGCTCCCGCTCTTTTTGCGGCTTGTACAACCTCCTCCCGTGCGGCGTGGGGCTTTCCGTATGAGATATTCTCAAAAATCGTTCCCGAGAACAGATATACGTCCTGCTGAACTATGCCTATGCTTCCTCTTAGGCTTTTCAGCGTGAAATTCTTTATATCCTCGCCGTCTAAGGTGATACGTCCTCGGGTGACGTCGTAAAATCTCGGTATAAGGTTGCACAGGGTGGTTTTTCCTCCGCCCGAAGGACCTACGATCGCAACCCTTTCTCCCGGCGAAATCCTTAGGTTCAAGCCTTTGAAAACCTTGTTATGGTCGTCGGGGTATTCAAAG
>JAMPBF010000062.1 GCA_023666805.1 Bacillota bacterium | reverse complement strand
GCGGCGTCTTTAAAAGATAGACTTTGTCTATCTTTTAAAGCGAAAACAGTATAAGCTGCCATATCAAGACATATCAACCTGCTATAGCTCCGAAAGTAGGGAATGTACCCGCAGTTTCGTCCTCTTCACAGTATTTTCTCGGATATGACGCCGTAAGCACCTTGTTGGAGCCTACGTAATAATTCTCCACAAACTGAACGCCCCACATTGTGGTACATTCCTCAAGAGAACAGTAAACCTTCAGCACGCGGTACTTGCTGTCGACAATGGCGGTGTAGTACAGATCCTTGCCGTTGTACTTTTCAAGCTTGGTGAGGGATTTTGCAAATTCCGACCAAACATTGCTGCTGTCCTCGGGATCCAGTACGTCCAATGCGTCCACAGAGGACATTGATCCGAACTTGATTACCGGCGTTGCTCCGTTTCCGTATACCATGACGCTGACAACCGAATAGGCAGATACGCTGGTCAGATCCGTACCGGTAGAGGGAAGAGGATTTCCCTGTACCTTTTCGTCCAGCATAAGCTCCTGTATGTTGGAATAAAACGCCTTGGAATAGTCCTTTAACTCGTCCTCCAAAGCTCTGTTGGTTGACAGCAGGGGAATAAGCACCCCGAGCATTATTGCAAATATTGCCAGTACAACCAACATCTCTATAAAGGTAAAGCCCTTCTTTTGTCTTAATTGGTTTATTTTGCGAATCATAATTTTTCCTCCTGCAAATTGCTTTTTGGCTATTTGGAGAAATGCGAGAGACCGTTTTTGGGAGCGGCGCACCAAAAGCTGCGCCAAATACCGACGAAGGTCTGCTCTGTTTTATCTTGCCGCCAAATATGTTTCAAAGTCTTTCTTTTCGTGGCAGCGGCTTCTTGCAACCTCTTCCGAAATCTTGCCGCTGCGGACAAGCTGTGCCAAGTGCTGGTCAAGAGTGAACATTCCCTCAGCCTTGCCTGTTGCAATCGAGTTGGGGATTTGGAATATCTTGCCTTCGCGAATGAGAGCGCAAACGGCGTCGGTAGCCTTAAGCAGCTCCAAAGCTGCCAAACGTCCCTTCTTATCGATAGTAGGCACTAAGGTCTGCGATACAATGCCTACAAGCACGTTACTGAGCTGGGAACGGATCTGACCCTGCGAGTGGGCGGGGTAAACGTCCACGATACGGTCAAGGGTCTCCGCCGCACCGGTGGTATGCAGGGTGGATAAAACCAAGTGTCCTGTTTCTGCGGCGGTAACCGCTGCATTGATGGTTTCAAAGTCGCGCATTTCTCCTACCAGAATAACGTCCGGGTCTTCACGGAGAGAGGAGCGGAGCGCTTTTGAGAAGCTCTCTACGTCTACGTTGACCTCGCGCTGGGTGATCATAGACTGCTTGTGATTATGAACATATTCGATAGGATCCTCGATAGTGATAATATGACAGTTGCGCTGGCGGTTGATATAATCGATCATTGCCGCCAAGGTGGTGGACTTACCGGAACCCGTAGGTCCTGTTACAAGCACCATGCCTCTGGGACGGAGGGCAAATTCACCCAAAAGTGCAGGCAAACCCAGATCCTTTAAGGTGGGGATCTCGTTCAGCAGCAAACGGAGAGCCACTGCGTGATAACCGCGCTGACGGTACACGTTAACTCTGTGCCGCTGTCCTGCGGCAGAAACGTATGAAAAGTCGGCGTCCAAGCCCTGCTGAATAATCTGCTTATGCTTAACGGTGGTAATCTGATTGATAACGCTTACAATCAAGGGCTCGGTCATATCGGGATACTTGGCAAACTTTTTTATGTCGCCGTTAATACGTACGATCGGGGGAAGTCCCACCGTGAAATGCACGTCCGAGGCCTTTATCGCTCTCGCTTCATCAAGGATTTCGTTAATATCAATTGTGCTCATAAGATTTATACCTTTCTCACCGCCGAGGCGGGTATTTTACTGATCGGAAAAATTATACGCTGTAGGTTGCTCTTACCAGTTCTTCCATGGTGGTTGTGCCTGCCAGCACCATTTCGGCAACGTTTTCGCGCAAAAGTCTTGTGCCGTTCTTTCTCGCCTTTTCGTTTATTTCCTCTGCCGTTGCGTTTCTGGAAATAAGCTCCTTAATATCGTTGCCCGTAACTATGATCTCATGAATGGCGGTACGTCCCTTAAAGCCCGTGCCGTTACATTCGTGGCAGCCTCCGAAGCGGGGTGCGTATACTGCCGTTCTTTCCTCCCTGCCGATAAGCCTTAAATCTGCGGGGTCGTCAAGGATTATTTTTTCCTTGCAGTGAGGACACAGCAGCTTAACAAGACGCTGAGCCACTACGCCGATGAGAGACGTGGCAACCATGTAGGGCGCAACTCCCATATCCACAAGACGCATGATAGTACCTGCCGCATCGTTGGTATGGAGGGTGGACAGCACCAAGTGTCCCGTAATAGCGGCGCGTATTGCAATATCGGCGGTCTCACCGTCGCGTATCTCACCTATCATTATAATATCGGGGTCTTGACGCAGGATAGAACGAAGTGCGGCTGCAAAGGTCATACCCGCCTTATCGTTGATCTGAACCTGGTTAATACCGTCCATTTTCTTTTCCACAGGGTCTTCAACCGTTACTATATTTACATCGGGCTTGGAAAGCTCGCCCAATGCGGCGTACAGGGTCGTGGATTTACCCGAACCGGTAGGACCCGTTACAAGCAGAACCCCGTGGGGACAGCGCAAAATGCTGCTGAACATTTCGTAGTTGTAATCGGTCATGCCGAGGTCGGTTATCTTTCTCGCCTTTTCATCACCTGTCGCCAGCAAACGGATAACCACCTTCTCGCCGTAAACGGTAGGGATCGAGCTGACACGAAGGTCCTGATTCACACCGTCGACGCGCACGCCGTAACGTCCGTCCAAGGGTATTCTCTTTTCCGCTATGTTCATTCCCGCCAAAATCTTTATACGGGTCACCAGTGCGCTGTGTACGTTCGCCTTGACCGACATCTGTTCCACCAAGTCGCCGTCAATACGAAAACGTATGCGGGTCTTGGACTTGAACGGCTCTATATGTATGTCGGAGGCATTTTTTCTGTAAGCGTTTTCCACGAGAGTGTTAACGAGCTTTACAACAGGAGCGTTGTCGATACGCTCGTCGGAGGAATCCTCAGCCTGCATAAGCGCTTCGTTGGCGTCGTACTCCTTGTTGATGTCGTTCATCATGTCGCTTACGGTGTTTTGCGAGTAAGCTCGGTTGATAGCCTCATTGATGGCAGATCTGGTGGCAAGGGTAGGCACGATCTCCATTCCCGCCGAGATCTTTAATTCTTCAAAAATTATAAAGTTTACAGGATCGTTGGTGGCTACGAAAAGCCTTCCGCTTTGCATTCTGTAACCGATAACGCTGTTCTTTCTCGCAACGTCCTCGGGTATCTTCTTTACTGCGTCTATATCTATTTTTGCGGTTACAAGGTCGATATAGGGTACCTTTAATCTTGCGGATAACGCATGCACTACCTGAGTTTCGCTGACGTAACCCAAATCAAGCAATACCTCGCCGATCTTTGCGCCGTTAAATTCGGTTTTCTGCCTTGCTAATGCGTCGTTTAACTGCTCCTCTGTGATGTAACCGGATTCAACCAGCAATTGTCCTATAGGTACACTTTTCATACTACTGAACCTGACCTTTCAAGAATATTTCGCTGTTTTCGTTTTCTTTTGTCTACTTTTTTATGTTAATCAAGGAAGTAAAAATACCACTTGATATTTTTTCATAATAATGGTAAAATAGTAATACCGAATACAACCTTATGAGGTGAATTATGATTACTGTTTTTACCGTGCTTTTTGCCGTGATCTTCTTTATACTGGGAAGCGTCGTGGGAAGCTTTTTAAACGTCATCGCCTACCGCATGCCTATCAAGGAATCTCTGGTCAAGGGCAGATCTCACTGCACCACCTGCGGCAAGCAGATCTTAAACCGAGATCTTATTCCGATTTTCAGTTGGATCTTTTTAGGCGGCAAATGCCGCTACTGCAAGGAGAAGATCTCGCCAAGATATATGATAGTGGAGCTTTTGACCGCTCTTTCTTATTTGGGTGCGTTCCTTGTATTCGGATTTACCGTAAAGCTTGCCTTTGCTGCCGTGCTTTTCCCCGTACTTATGGTTTTGAGCCTTTGGGATATTGACCGCAAGGAGATACCCTATACATGCAGCATTATTATCGCCGTTTTGGGAATAGCTTCCTTCTTCACCGCAGATATGCCTTGGTACGAGCATCTTATCGGCTGCGCAGTGATCGCCGTGCCCTTTGCCGTTCTCTGCTTTTTGGGAGCAATGGGAGGCGGTGACGTTCAGCTTATGGCAGCCGCAGGTCTCCTTTTGGGCTGGAACATTGTTCCCGCCGCCATGATAGGCATTATTTTGGGAGCGATTGCGGGAAGCATAATAAAGGCTGTTACCAAGCTTAATCTTATCTGCTTCGGACCGTTTCTTTCCGTCGGTATCGCCGTGGGCTTCCTTTGGGGAAGCGATATTATAAACGCTTATCTTTCGCTTATAAGATGACGGTCATTCACCGATATTTTTTGACCCGAATTTTCGGGTCTTTTTTTGTGAAAATAATGTCTAAAATAAGTGGGGAATGTTGCCCCACTTATTTCAGAACAGTTTGAACCGATATAATTAGTTAAGGTGTAGATGTAGGCGTAGTTACATAAATGCTGGGATCGTTTTTGGTATAAAGTATAACGATTCCGTCGCCCATGCTGTCGCCGTCGCTGAATGCACCTCCCGTTATGCTTCCTCCGTTCATCATGGAGAAGCTGAGGGTGCGGGGCTGGTTGGCAAGATCGCCGGTGTAAGGATTTCTGAACTGGGAATAGATCTTTATGTTTGCTCCGCTGGTAACAACGGTCATCTCAAAGCTTGCGTTCTCGTAATAGCCGTCGTAAAACAGTCCGCTGGCATCGTCCGTGCTCATAATTGCCCCCAGCTTGGTTGTAAAGCCGGACAAATTTGAGGAATCCAAGGGTCCGAAATCATATATTCTTGCCATCTGAGGATTATCCGTGGTATGAGGCTGCGTAGGGTCGGGGTATCTTATCATCAGCGCATAAAGCTTGTCGTTCTGTGTGGTCTGAGAGTCCACATAGTTTTGCGCTGCCGTCGCAATATTGCTGACGGTGGCAGGCTCGTATTTATACACTGCGCCTCTTTTTGCCGTGCCTACGGAGCTTCTCACATATTCGTTGACCGTATCGCAGACAGCGTCCAAATGTGCGTTGCCCTTTATGGTAGCCATAAGTCTTGTTTCCGTGCTCATCATGCCAAAGGCGATCCCCAGTAAAATACTGGTAATGAACATCGCCACCAAAACCTCGGCCAATGTGGTACCTTTTTTACTTTTAAGCTGAGTTAATCTTTTCATCATATCTCACCTCAACCGTTTTCGTTTTCGGTGCTGCCGCCTTGGTCGGTGCCGCCGCCTGCGGTGTTTCCGCCCTCGGTGCTGCCGCCTGCGGTGTTTCCGCCTTCGGTGTTGCCACCCTCGGTGTTTCCGCCTTCGGTATTGCCGCCCTCGGTGTTTCCGCCTTCGGTGTTGCCACCCTCGGTGTTTCCGCCTTCGGTATTGCCGCCTGCGGTATTGCCGCCCTCGGTGGAGCTTCCGCCGCTGCTGCTTCCGCCTGATGTGTTGGGGAGCTTTCCGCTTGAAACAAAGGGGAATTGAATGGAGTTCGATCCTTCGCCGCCGCAGCCGAAATGCTCGCTTAAATTAGTAGCGCTGTCCTGCTCAAAAACAATATTCAAGGTTATGTCTCCCTTACCGGGGCATACTCTTACAACATTGTCTTTCAACATGTCGATTCTTCCTTCGTTAAAACAGCCTGTTGCGCTGGAGCTTGTCAAATCGATCTTAGCCCCTGCGGGAAGCTGGATCTTAAAGGAATCCTCTTCCAATTCGGAGTTGCATTTAAAGGAAACCGTCCATCTTCTCTTGTTGCCCGAGAGAGCGGTTTCGGTAACCGTAATATTGGTACCGATATTTGCTCCGCCCGAAACCATAGGCGAGCCGTACTCTAAGGTCGCATCGGAAGGATCGCCCGAACTGCCGGGAGTGCCTGTACTGCCGCCTGCTTTGGGAGTATTGTATGCGGTAAAGTTATAATTAAAATTGGAGATACGCACGTTTTCGGAATCGTAGTACTTTTGATTTGCTACAACGCCCGATGAGCCGTTTCCGGGTATTACGGAGCCGTTAGAGCCGTCGTCAAAGGTTATACTGCCGGCAACGGGATTAACCACGGGAGTTTCTCCGCCTGCACCGCCGCCGTTAAGCAGCTCCACCTGCTGATCCATTTCCCGCTCCAGCTCCATATTCTTGTTTCTCTGCATTACTGTGACAGACATGATCATTGCCAAAAGAAGGGAGGATATTACAAGAACTGCCATAGCTACGATACATTCAACTAAGGTAAAGCCCTGCTTGCCGCAGAGATATTTTTTTCCGTTCTTCATTTATGATCGCTCCTTTCCTATTATTTATATCCGTCTCCGCCGATTCCGGGGTCTTTAAGGTCTATGGTTGCGGTAGGAGAGGGAGTGCCGCCTGCATTGTTTGCCTGACCCATAAGGTAGGTTACAATGTCCTGACCGCCGTAGACATTGCCGTAATCGTTAGGCTTTGCAAATACAAGTCCTGCGGAGGGGTTTTTGTAGGTATAGCTTCCCGAAATGATACCGCCGACAAATGCAAGACCGTTACTGCTTGCGTCAACCTTCAGGTTTGCGTCGGGGGCGTACAGGTAGCCCAAAATTCCGCCTGCGCCTACGTCGATGGTATTTGAGCTTCCCTTGGTGACGATAAACAGGTTGTTGTTCGCACCGGGAGTTGTGATATACGCATCGGTGCTTAACTCTCCGTCGGCGTCAAGATAAGCGTCAAGACCGTCGTTTATTACTTTTGTGCCTTGGACTGCAATAGCATTTGCCGCATTTGTCTTATTTTCGGCAGAACCGATTTGGCACTGACGGTAAGCATTATAAATGCCGTTTGAGCCGTTGTCCTCGGTAAGACTTGTGTCGATCGTTTTCAAAAGCTCCAAATTGCCCATAAACGAGCCCTGCTGCATTTTAAAATCGGTATCCTCCGGAAGTACGAAAATTACCGAATGGTCGCCCTTGGTAATTATGGGACAGCTTGCACTCAGCTCAAATTTATTTTCGGAGCCGCCGTCAAGATAAACATATATGTCATGGTCTGAAGCGTCCAAAATAATTTTTCCCGTAGCCCAGCCGGGGGACTTTAAAATGATATTGCTGTCCGTTTCATAGATCATGGGAGAACCGGGCCACAGCGTGTTTCCGTGACCGTCATTTTCGCCGCCTACACCGGAGTAAACCAAATCCACAGAGGGATCGACCGTTACCGCAGTGCTTCTCAGGTTATTGTCGAAATATGTCTCTGCGTCCCAAGTCTGATAGGTATTCTTTGAGGTCTTCTTGGCTATATAGCTTGTCACGTCCGCCCAAGATTCGATTCCCGCAGTGGGATTTGTGCCCTTAATATCATTTTCAAACTTAGTGGAATCTACGATTATTGTGGCACAGCCTTCATGATAGCCGTCGCCCAAATGAACCTTGCTCATATCCGTTACATAGAAGGTTCCCATCGAGCCGGCGCCGCCGTCGGAATTAATATAAAGCTCTCCGTTTACGTAAAACGTACCCTTTACGCCGTTGGTTCTCACTGTTGAACTGCCTATATTGCAATCGCCGTTGATAAAATATTTAACGCTGTCGTTGTCTGAGGTTTGCATCGCAGTATAATTGCCGCCTACATAAACCGCCTTGGAATTTACATATTTGCCTTTGTTGATCATATCGCCGCCTACGAAGACATAGGGGGTGTTTACGGATGAACCGCCGGAGCTGTTGATAAGGTAGTTTCCTCTTACAACGCTCTCGATATATTCACCTGCGTCAGGCTCATACTTTCCGCCGATGTCCATAACGTTTCCGTTTGCATATATGGATCTGTGGAAGGTGGTGTTGCCGTCCATAAACTCGGTATATGTATTTTCAAAGTATGCGTCGCCGTAAACGTCGCCCGCAGCAACTCTTGTGTCGTCGGGTCTGTTGCCGGTGCAGGTCAGGAATCGGGTAAAGTACTTTGTAGGTCCTATATCGAAATGTCTGAGCTGTGTGAGGGTGGTGGTCTCACCGTTGACGGTAGCCGTGATCTTTACCTCGTAATACTTTCTTGTGGTATCGGGGAGGGTCACTACGGGACCGCCCGTGTTGTTGGTGATCTCCACCTTTGCCGAATCGTCGCTGCTGTAGCCGTAAGCGGCCAGATTGATCACCTGAGAATCTATGGAGCTGCCGTTGATTATCTTACCGGCAAGAGTAGTATTAAATGAACTGATAGGTACGGTAGCGCCTCTTCCCATAATGTCCTCGAACTGCTTATCCAAAAAGTCGGATACGGTTTGGCTCAAGGATCTGGCAGCCTGATAGGACTGCTCGCTTGCATAGTGTACTTCGATGGAAGCGTTCTGATTGTTGACCACATAATAGGTCGCTGTGGCGGCAATTATCAGCATGGACATAATTACCAGCACTGCAAAGAGCACGCTTCCGTCGTTGCGAAATAATCTCTTTCTTAGTTTTAAAATACTCATAATCATCTCACCCTTTCACCTTTACCTATTATAAAGGTATATAGCCGTTTTTTAGGCAGCGGGCGCTGCTTCCGCCGCCTCTGTCTCTGAACCGAATTGAGGAGGAATAACTGAGTAGAAGGTTATAGTGACGCTTGACTGAAGATTGGAGGTATCGGTAAATCTGACAATATTGGCGTTGCCGAATTCGGTCATTCTTGTGCCGTTAAGATTATTGCCAACCGCATTGCCCTCTTCGTCCGTTGTTTCTCCCTCGACCTTGCTGTAGCCGATCACACAAGAGTCGATATGGGTCGCCTGCTTCAGCTCTGCAACGTAATCCAAGAACTTAATGAAATCCGCCCTTGTGCCCTTTACGTCAAAGGAAACGGTAATGGAACCGATAGTCTGCTGCTGAGTTTGCAGAAGGAGCCTCATATAATCCTTCAAAAGCTCCTTTGTGTCCTCGAGAGTAAAGCCCTCGGGAACGGTGATGTTGCCGTCTTCGTCATAAGCGATACCGTAGCCGCTTACGTCTATCAGTCCGGGAGCAACATATCCCGAGAAATCCTTGAGAGGATATGTAACGACCGTGTCGATATATTCCGTAAGGGTCAAATTGGTGGTGGTAAAATCCGAAACAGTCAAGGTTGAGGCTTCAAGATCCGTTTCAGCCAAAATATCTCTTAAGATCATATCCGCCTGATAGGTGGTAAGATCGTCGTAGAAATTTTCCGAGAAGGTATTCGCCTTGTCCAAGGCCGTTTGAATTTCCTGATCGATGGTGGACTCTCTTAAGAGGGTCTGATTGATCTGATCTCTCTGATTCTGTGCGTTTTTCAAGCTGTTTTTGTTAGGATCGATCTTGTTGTATTCGGGAAGTATTAAAAGAAATACGCCTGCCACGATTATAACGACTGCCAAAAATACGGCAAGAATAACCTTTTCTTTATTGCTTAACTTCATATGCGTTGCCTCCCTTTACATACATTGTAATGCTGAATCTTGTGTATTTTTCGCTGTCATCGTCGTTTGCGTCGTCTTCGCCGTCTTCAACGGAGCTGGTGGTGAAGCCGTGGTAATTGATGCCGTCGAAATAATCCTGTTCAACAAGCTTTTCCACATATTCGGAAGGCTGATTTTGATCTGTACATATAAATGAAACGCTTATCTGACTTCCGCCGAAGGATACGTTTCCGTCCACATACATTCCATCCGGCAAATTTTCTTCGATCTTTTCACAGATCTGAGAATATACCGTAGGCTGGAAATCCGCCAAATACTTAGCGATCTGGATATTGTCGCTGTACAGCGAGAAGTTGTCAAGCTGATTGATCTTTGTGTTAAGAGTATCAACTCTCGGCTGCAGGGTGGCAATTTCATCGTTTACGGCGTTTATCTGAGACTGGAGATTGTTATTGATGTTGTTGATGATAAAGTATGCGCCGCCAACTATAAGACATGCGCCGAGAAGGCTTCCCGCCAAGATAAAGCCGTAGAAGCTGGTGGGCTTCTTTTCCTTTGCCGCACTGGATTTCAGCAGGTCTACGCGGTCAAAGTCGCTCTTGGACTTATAGAATGCGGAAATGGCGTTGGCGTATTCGGCAAATTCGTATTCGCAGAACGCCGCAACGTTTCCGGGAGCCACCAGCACTCTTGTTTTGGTGTTAAACGAAGACATGGCGTTGGACAGCAGCACGAAATCGGGGATCTTGCCGTAGAAAGCGATTTCCTGCAAGGGCTTTGAGTCGGGTCTGCTGTTCATAAACTGGATCATACGGTATACGTTGTCGTAAACCGCCTGAACCAAGGCGTCGGCGTCTCCTGCAATTTCCTCGCTGTCAATGGTAATGCGGCGGGAAAGAAGAAGTCTTCCGTTATCGTACAGGTTGGTGGTAATAAAGTCATATTCCACCTGCACCATCATCAAGGGTGAGAGGCTCGACATTTTAGCGTCGTTTTCTACCAATCTTGAGATACAGCCGCTGCTTACATACAGGGATTTAAGGGTTACGCCCAAATGGGAGAAAAGCCTTGTGTAGCCGTCTACCAATCTTTGAGGAACGGCGGTGGCAAGAACTCTTATCATGGGGTTCTTGTTTTCGTCCTCCGCCTCTCCCGCTATATTAAAGGAGATGTTATAATCGGTGTTGAGATTCATATTGCTTTGAATCATACTTTCGATTATGCCGGAGTTTTTCATGTTCTTGGGCTTGGGCAGGACAAGCTCCTTGTTAAGAATAAGTCCCGAGCCGATTTCCGCAACGATCTCCTTTTCCTTGATGTCGTTGCTCTGAAGAAATTCCAAGATCTCGCTGGCAAGCATGGGAATGTCGGAAATAAATCCGTTTTCGATAAGTCCGCTCGCCAGATTGAGGGTCTCAACCTGGATTACGCGGATCTTGCTGCCCAGCAAGGAACCTCGTACTATCTTTATCTGATGATCGGTAAAGTCCAGTGAAAGCATATTTATTATATTCCTTTCGGTTTATTGATGTGTTTTTTGAAATCGCCTGAGATCAAACTCCCATGCTTCCCATTGCACCGTACATTGCGGGATATACGGCCAAAAGAATGGCGCATACCAAAACGCCCATGATAAGGATCATTACAGGCTGGAGCATTGAAGTAAGCTTGTTGATGGCGGTGTCGGATTCTTCGTCGTAATAATCGGCCGTCTTTTCCAAAATATCGTCCAAGGTACCCGATTCCTCACCTACGTATATAACCGAGGTGAATACGCCGTCGAAAATTCCCGTGCGGGCAATTGCGGTGGACAGGGATTCGCCCTGCTTAACGTTTTCTATAACGGTTTCAAACTCCTGGCTTATATAAGCGTTGCCCAAAACCTGCTCCGATTTCTGAATACATTCCACCATAGGCATACCGGAAGCAAACAGGTTGCTCATGGTATGAGCGAAGCGGGAGGTGTAAATGGTGCAGATAAGCTTTCCTGCCTTCGGGATACGGCACTTTACCTTATCCCACCACAGTCTGAAGCCGGGGACCTTTCTGATAGCCATGATTCCCACAACGATAGCGCCTACTATTAAAACATGTATGTACCACTGATGGATCAGCGAGTCGCTGTAATTCAGCAGGAACTGAGTAAATGCGGGGATCTCGTCCGGATTGGTAAACATTTCCGCAAAGGAAGGCATTACGAATATGAACAAAGCCAGTACTATAACTACCATGATTATACCGAGGATCATAGGGTAGCTCATAGCGCTTTTGATCTTGTTGTTGGTCTTATTCTCCTTGTCATAGTGAGAGGACAGACGCTTCATGATCATATCCAAATTACCGCTGACCTCGCCTGCCGCTACCATGCTCACAAACAGATTGGGGAAGGCATTGCCCTGTGCCGTCAACGCTTCGGAGAAAGACTTACCTCTTTGTACGTCGTCGTAGATCTCCATGAGAATAGCCTTTTTCTTTTTATCCTCCTGCTGTGTAAGCAAAATAGACAGCGCTTTAACAAGGCTGATACCGGAAGTCAGCATTGTGCTCACCTGACGGGAGAAGAACGCCAAGTCCTTTGTTTTGAACTTTACCTTTGCGTCCTTTTGCTTTCCCACGCCCTCTTCGGTGTAGGAAGTGCAGAACAAGCCCTTGTCTTTCAGCTTTTGCATGAACGCAGCTTTATCTGCGGCGCTTTCCTTGCCACGAACAACTTTTCCGTTTAGATCCGTAGCGGTGTAACTGAAAATAGCCACCTGTATTTACCTCCGCTTGATTTTTTAGTTGGGTATTAGCCTTGAACAATTTTAACAAAAATGCTTCCGCAAAAACCTTATATTTGCCTTTTTGGCAATGTTTTCACAGCATTATCATAAAACACTCGATACTAATCCAAAGATATTATAGCACAAAAATTAAATTTGTACAATATAAATCTAAAATTTTTTCACTAAAATGTGTCTTTTTGGTGAAATTGCTAAAAAGCAAGCCATAAAAAAGCTTCTTAGGGCAGAATATCTAAAAACGTAACCGAGGTATAACAAATATTGTATAACTGTTACGATATACGCCACAATATACAGAACCGCAAAAATATAAAAAACAGACAATCCTCACAAAACCATTTCCAAAAAAGAAAAATAAATTTTTGTGTAAATTGCCCGTTAAAAATTTCGATCTGTCGAAAAATCCAAGCATTTTCATTTCGGAAACAAAAACGGCTCAAAAAAAGCCGTTTCCAGCTTGTCGAAAAACCTCCCTTCGGTCGGTTTTCCGCCAAGCTGACGCCGCAT
>JAMPBF010000061.1 GCA_023666805.1 Bacillota bacterium | reverse complement strand
CATAAAAATACGCTCCACATAGATTGGGAGCATATTAGGAGCCGCCTTGCGGCTGGTGACCCGTACGGGAATCGAACCCATGTTTCCGCCGTGAAAGGGCGATGTCTTAACCGCTTGACCAACGGGCCATATTGGTAGCGGCAATTGGACTTGAACCAACGACACCCTGGGTATGAACCAAGTGCTCTAGCCAGCTGAGCTATGCCGCCATATTAAGCCTTTGAAGGCGTTGCCGCTTCAATGACTTAATTAGTATAACATAAACGCAATTGGTTGTCAAGACTTTTTTAAAATTTTTTGTAATTTTTTGTAATATTCCCCAAACCAATATACATAGCAACTTAATGCGATATAACGGGATCTGCGGATATAATTCGGGTAATAGATCCTTGGCGACGAAGCGGCGGACGCCGCCGAATTTTACGCCCGAAAATATGCTTCAGGCTTCTCCGTTAATATATTTTTCTGCGGAGCTTACGCAGTTTGCTCCGTCGGAGGCGGCGGTTATTACCTGTCTTAGCGGCTTTGTGCGAACGTCTCCTGCGGCAAAAAAGCCTTTCAGAGATGTCGTTCCGTCTTCCCCCGCTATAATGTAGCCGTTTTGGTCTAAATCAACCATTCCTTCCAAAATAAAGGTATTGGGCACAGAGCCGATAGCTGCAAATATGCCCTCTGCTTCTATTTCCTTTTCTTCGCCGTTTTGATTTATTTTTATACCGCTTACCCTGCCCTCGCCCAAAATTTCTTCAAGCTGTGCGTTCAAATAAAACTCTATATTCGGAACAGCTCTTGCCTTTTCCACCAAAGATCCGACTGCTCTCAGCCTATCCCTGCGGTGGATCACCAAAACCTTTTTCGCTATCCGAGACAGGTAAATCGCATCGGTAAGAGCCGTATCGCCGCCGCCTATTACCGCTGCGGTTTTTCCTTTATAGAAAATCCCGTCGCAGGTGGCGCAGTGAGAAATACCCACCAAATCGCTGCCCTTTACGTCCAGCCGTCTGTACGAGGTGCCCGCCGCATATATAACCGTTTTTGAACGGAGCTTATCGCCGTTTTTCAAAAACAGATCAAATCCTCCCGATACGGGCTTTATAGCTGTTACCGCTGTGTCTCTGACCTCTGTTCCCAGTTCCTCAGCCTGCTGTCTGAATTTTTCTCCCAGCTCCTCGCCGCTTATGCCGTATAAGCCGGGATAGTTGTCCACCCTTTCGGTAACGGCGATCTGTCCGCTTCCGTATGGATCCTTTTCAAGAACGATGGCTTTAAGTCCCGCTCTTGCGGCATAGATGGCGGCGGTGAGCCCTGCGGGACCGCTGCCTGCGATCACAATGTCATATTCCATTTTTTATTCCTGCCTTCTGTCAATTTTTCTCTATAAATGCCAAAAGCTCCTCCTTGGGAACTGCGCCTACATGCCGTGCGGCTTCCTTTCCCTCCCTGAAAAGGATAAAGGTGGGAACAGCCTCTACGCCGAGATTTACAGCCAGATCCATTTCTGCGCCCACATTTACCTTGACGGCAGTAAGCTTGTCCCTCTGCTCCTCCGAAATTTCCTCAACTATCGGCATCATTCGGCGGCAGGGCATACAGGTATCGGAATAAAAGTCCGCCAATACCGCTTTCTCCTCCGATACCAGATCTTTAAATTCCTGTGTGTTTACTTCCTTCATTCTGTTTTTACCCTCCTTTTTTGTTATTATCTGTGAATTTTTCTACATTATTCTATTTACGCTAATACAAATATACTCCATAAAACTTACGATGTCAATAGGAATTTATAAGAATTTATTTAAAAAAATATCACGCTGTAATTATGCAGCGTGATACCCTTAATTTAGAATCCTATGCTTTTTTAGGCTATTCTTCCCTTTCCTTGATCTCACTGTATTTCTTTTTGGTTGCCAAGCCTCCTCTTATATGTCTTTCCTGCTTGTTTTTCTCCAAAACCTCCTTGACCTGCTTTTGCAGGGAGGGATTGATCTTTTCCAGTCTGGCGGTTATATCTTGGGGGACCGTGCTTTTGCTTATTCCGAAGACCTTTGCTGCGCTTCTTACGGTAGCGCCGTTATCAACTATGTACTTTCCGAGGCTTACGCATCTCTCTTGTTTTGTTCCGAAATCTTGAACGATTGATGTAGTTGTTTTCACTGACATTGTTTAGTGTTTCGCCCCTTTGCATATAAATTCGGTTTGTAAATGTATATGCAAGGCTTTTTGGTATATTACAACCCTCTTTGTCCTGTTTTTGCGCCGTACAAGTCTATTTTTTAAGCTGTCCTCATATTCTGTAATACTGATAACCGTTTTTAAAATGTTCCGCCGCTTTTGCGGCAGGGCAAGAAAGAAAATCCCCTCGGTTATTAGTATAAGAGAAAACAGGACAAGGAGGCATTGGTGTGGCAGAAGTGAGCAGGATCAGGGGAAGCGTCAGAATGAAATCGGTTCCCGAAAGCGCTCTTACGAATACCGACAAAATTGCAGAGGGCAATTCCTCACAGGGCAATTTGGGCAAGGGTTTGGGGCTGTCCTCGGCGGAGGCGGAAAAAAGGCTTAAGGAAAACGGCGTAAATTCTCTTGAGGTCAAAAAGAAAAAAGTCGGACTTAAAATGTTTATGGGACAATTTAAGGACGTTATGGTCATGATCCTGCTGGCGGCCACGGTGGTGTCGGCGGTCATGGGAGAGGTTTACGACGCTCTGACCATTATGGTTATCGTAGTGATCAATGCGGTTATGGGCTTTGTGCAGGAATACCGCACCGAAAAAACCTTGGAATCCATAAAAGCGATCGCCGCACCTACCGCCAAGGCGCTGAGAGACGGCAGAAAAATTACCCTGCCTGCGGAAAAGCTCGTGATCGGCGATGTGATCTTTCTTGAAGCAGGAGACAAAATTCCCGCCGACTGTCGTATTTTGGAGGCTATGGCGCTGGAGTGCGACGAATCGGCGCTGACGGGAGAAAGCCTTCCCGTGCGGAAAACGGCTTGTCCCGTGAATATCGGAGAGCTGAACCAACAGGGCGCAGTGTACATGGGTACTGCGGTAACCAAGGGGCACTGCACCGCAGAGGTGTTCGCCACCGCAAAAAATACGCAAATGGGCATGGTCTCCCGTATGCTGAGCGAGATCGAAGAAGAGAAAACGCCTTTACAGAAAAGATTGGCGGAATTGGGCAGGATAATAGGCATAGGCTGCCTGATAGTGTGCATTGTGGTCAGCGCTGCGGGGATCTTACGGGGAAACGAAGCTTTCGATATGCTGTTTGTGGGGATCACCCTGGCGGTAGCCGCCATTCCCGAGGGGCTGCCCGCTACGGTCACCATTGCCCTTGCTCTTGCCGTTCGGAGGATATATAAGCAAAAAGCCCTTGTAAACAAGCTCCATTCGGTGGAGACCTTGGGCTGCGCCAATGTGATCTGCACGGACAAAACAGGAACGCTTACCGCCAACAAGATGACCGTTACCGAAATATACGCCTGCGGCAAGCGCACAAGGACGATCAAAGCGGCGGACGCTGCCGCCAAAATGCTGTTTACCTGCGGCGCACTGTGCAACAATTCCGACGGTGAAAACGGAGATCCCACCGAAGCGGCGCTGATAAATTCCGCCAAAAAGGCGGGTGTAAACGTAAACGGTTATGTGCGGACGTCGGAAATACCCTTTGACAGCCAAACAAGATTTATGGCGGTCACGGTCAGATCCGCCATGGGCGAAAGCGTCTCCTTCCTTAAGGGCAGCACCGACACCGTATTGGAGAAATGCGGCTCGGTGCTTGCCGAAAACGGATCGATCCCTCTTACAGCTACCGAAAAGCGGAAAATAATATCCGCTATGGAGGAAATGTCCGGGAAAGCGCTGCGCACTCTTGCTTTCGCCTATAAAAGAGACAGCGAGGATAAGTACACTTTCCTGGGACTTCAGGGAATGGAGGATCCTCTGCGCCCCGAAATAAAAGACGCCATCAAAACATGCGAAAGGGCGGGGATAAGGGTCATCATGCTTACGGGCGACCATATAAATACCGCCGTAGAGATCGCCAAGCAGGCGGGAATAATGAAAAAAGGCGGCAGAGCCTATACGGGCGGCGAGTTGTCCGTTATGAGCGACGGAGAGCTTTCCTCCGCTCTGAAAAACGCCGCCGTGTTTGCAAGAGTAAGTCCCGCCCACAAGCTTAGGATAGTAAAGGCGCTGAAAAAGGAAAACAATATAGTCGCCATGACAGGCGACGGAGTAAACGACGCACCTGCGGTAAAGGAGGCGGCGATCGGCGTTGCCATGGGAAAAACGGGATCGGACGTCACGAAGGAGGCGGCAAAGCTGGTGCTGTTGGACGACAATTTCGCCACGCTGGTGAACGCCGTAGAGCAGGGACGAACCGTATATTCAAATATCAGAAAATTTATACGCTATATGTTAGCCTGCAATATCGGAGAGGTATTTACCATGCTTTTTGCAATGATCATGGGGCTGCCTGTGGTATTGGTGCCGATCCAGCTTCTGCTGATCAATCTTGTTACCGACGGACTGCCCGCCATTGCGCTGGGAATGGAGCCTGCGCAGGAGGATATTATGTTAATTCCGCCGAGAAGGGGAGATGAAAGCGTTTTTGCGGGCGGTATGCTGTTTAAAATAGTTGTAAGAGGGCTTTTGATCGGTATATCCTCTATTTTCTCCTTCCTGTTCGCCTATAAAAACGCAGGGCTCGAAGCGGGCAGAACCGCCGCAATGGTGACGCTGAGCCTTTCCCAGCTGATATTTGTGTTTGAATGTAAAAATGAGCGCAGGGGTATATTCAATGCGGAATATATGAAAAACCCGAAGCTGATCCTGGCGGTGCTGATAAGCTTGGCGGTTACCTTGGCGGCGGTGTATATCCCCGTTTTTTCCGCTATTTTCGACACGGTATCCCTAAATCCGCAAATACTTATTACAAGCCTTTCGGCAGCTGCCGCAGTGCCCGTGATCCGCAGTATATGGGCGCTTGGAGCTTACAGGGATTCGGAAAATCGGAAAAGAGCTTTAAATTTTAGTGAAAAGTGACAGTTGACATATACTATACATAGTGTTATTATTGTATCACTAAAATATCAATAGCAAACGATATTCGATTCTCATTCCTTTGGTATACCCAATCGTTTGACAGCATCGCTTATTTATTAGCAGTATAAATTCCAAGAAAGGAATGATTTTATGAAATCGGAATTTTTATCCTATATTGAGGACTTTAACAGACCTAAAAAGGCTGACGCAACGGATCTTGCCTACTGTGTGGCGGAGGATTACATAAAGGGAAAAATTGCTCCCGAGCTTTATCTGGACTGTGAAAACGACCTTGAAAAGCTTAATTATAAGCGGTTTTGCCTCGCTTTGGGGATCGATGAGAAATACCTTCGGGAAAAGACGGCGATCCAGCTCAAGGAAATTTTCGAGGAGGAATGTATCGACCTTTACGGAGAAAGCTTTGTGAAAGAGCCTTTGGGAAAGGCGGTAATTTTATCCTCTATTTTCGGCTACATGAACTGCGGCATCAATGCGGACTATTACATAAATCACAATAGTCTTGCGGGCTGAGGACAGCCCCAAAATTGCGTACCATTGCCAAGCCTGCGGCATATACTGCTAAAGAGCAGGGAATCCCGTAGGTGAGGGCAAAGGGTAACGGAAACGTTCTTGAAGAGCCACAGCCGCCCAAGGAATTGGGACTTACCTGCTGATATATAAACAGCCTTGACGGGAGTACCTGTCAAGGCTGTTTTTGATTTTTTCGGAAAATGTTAGCTGTCTTATACTGTTTTCGCTCTAAAAGATAGACAAAGTCTATCTTTTAGAGACGCCGCAAAGCGGCGTGCGGCGATAGCCGCCGAAAACAAAGTTCAATACTGATTTCGCCAAAATCGCAGATTTTGGCTGCCGACTGAAAGTCGGCTCTAAAATATAGACAAAGTCTATATTTTAGATAGAAATCAGTATTATACTGTTTTCACCTGTGAGGAAGTAAAGCTCCCTCGATTATTTTACTGAAACAGAAATTATGTATA
Organism: Bacillota bacterium; assembly: GCA_023666805.1. Lineage (GTDB taxonomy): Bacteria > Bacillota > Clostridia > Oscillospirales > Ruminococcaceae > Ruminiclostridium_E. Next base: position 6,846 of record JAMPBF010000061.1, on the reverse strand, counting down.
AGGGGCATGTAAACGCTTATTATCATGAAAAGAGGGCTTTTTCGCATAAAATGCTGCATTGCTTAAATAATCCGCTTCTACTCCTGATTGACGCTTTTACTGCGGCTTATTATCAAAACGACAACCTCTAACAGCGCTTCTACGATCAGTGATATTCCTGTAAACATCCACAAAGCTACAGTCGTTGCAAAAGGGTTGGCGATGATAATCGCTGCGCATATAATAGTAATTACAGCGCTGATCGCACTTAAAATCCAATTTTTGATTTTAAGTCTAAGCATATCCACGGTTCTCTGTATTTTACCTACACCCGAAATTAGAACAACAACACCGTAAATGAATGCGATCATGGGGAATGTTACTATAAACCAATTCGGATTAAACACGCAAAACGCTCCGATCAGCAGCGATGTAAGCCCCTGCATAAGCAGCTGTTGTCTTGCAGCGTCTTCGGCGCTCATTCTGAAATATTTGATGACATTTATAATACCGTTAATCATCAATCCGGCGCCAACAACAATAATTATACCCGAGGTAAATCCGATAGGGTCTATCAACAGTAAAACGCCTACCGCAATTTCAACAAGACAAACAATGATCGTACCTATGACTTGTTTAGACGTCCACATAACTTTCGACCTCCGTTTTTTAAAATAGGGCTTGACTTTTTGTCAAAAGTATCTTAACATATATTAAAATATAAGTCAATAGTTCCATAAAATATAAAACAAAGAGGTAAAAAAATGTTCCATATTAAAAAGGATAAACGCTCTCAGAAATCGGCGGAGATGATTGTATACGGGGTGAAGCAATGCCTAAAAAACAAAAAATTCGAGGATATTACAATTACGGACATTCAAAAAGCGTCAAGCGTTGGAAGAGCGACTTTTTACAGACTGTTTGACAGGACGGATGACGTTCTTGCATTCAGCTGCGACATTTGGTTCAGAAAGGTATTGAATGAGGTGCGCCAACATAATTGTCCCACAATAAGAGATCTGTATAAGTGCGGGTTAGAAAATGCGGATTTTATGGAGTTAGTTGCGGCAAGCAGGAGAGCGGATATTTTATATAACTGTATATCCCGATATGAAAAGGAAATAAAAATAATTTTAAAATTCAAGGACGAGGATAATTTCAGCAGCTATTTTGTTCCTGTACTTACCGGTATAATGATAAGCATTCTTTTCGCTTGGATAAACAACGGGAGAAAGGAGTCGGGAACGGATCTTTATAAAATCATCGGACCGCTGTTAAAGCAGCTTTCCGACACTTATGACCTTGATAATAACAAGCAGCCCCTCACAACCGTACAATAGACCTCCCCGCAAGCCGTAGAAGTGCCGTGTGGCTCAGTAATTTTGCCTTACGGCAAAAAGGCAAGTCAGACGGTGCTTTGTAAGCTTCCGAGGAGGTCTAACAAAGGATAATTTTTAGGGTAATGCTAATTTTCGATCAAAGTACAGACATTTTTGCTGTTGATGGACAATTAGTATAAAATCCGACGCCCAAAAGCATGTCGGCTAAACTAATTCCACACCGATCACTCGATCTCTTTCAAAAGCTTTGGAAAGATTTCAAGGCTTCTTTTTAATATGCCGTGCATTTGGGCTATGGCGGTGCCGTAGTTGGTTATGGGTACGCCTGCGTCGTTGGCGCACTGCATACGGTATCTTACTTCCCTTTCGTTCAGCATGCAGCCGCCGCAATGAATCACCAGTGCATATTCGGACAGATCCTCGGGAAATTCCGTGCCGGAGGAGGTCTTTATTTTCAGATCCTTTTTTGTGTATTCCTTAAGCCACTTGGGGATCTTTACAGTGCCTATGTCCTCGCACTGCCTGTGATGAGTACAGCCCTCGGAGATCAGCACCGTATCGCCGTCCTTCAGCTTGTCTATGGCGGCGGCGCCCTTTGCCGCTATCTCCAAAAAGCCCTTGAACCTTGCCATAAGTATTGAAAAAGATGTCAAAGGAATATCCGCAGGGGTATCCTTTGCCACACGCTCAAAGGCTTGGCTGTCGGTAATCAGCATGGCAGGCTTTTTGTTGAGATTTTTGAGAGTTTCCTTGATTTGATTTTCCTTTATAACCACCGCCGTGGCGTTTGCCTCCAAAATATCCCTTATAGTCTGCTGTTGGGGGAGAATCAATCTGCCCTTGGGTGCGGCGGAATCTATCGGAATTACCAAAACCGCAATGTCGTCGGGATCAAGCAGGTCGCCTACTAATTTCAGCTTGGTGTCCTCGGTTTTTGCCAGTACTCCTATTCTTTCCTTTAAAAGATTGATGTTTTCACCTGTTTTGGCGCTGACATAAACTGCGTTCGGCTCTTTGTCGGAGCGGTCGGCAAGGCTTAGATCCGCCTTATTATAAGCTATGATATAGGGGATTTGCTTTTTGTCGAATTTTTTCATCAGCTCTCTGTCGTAGTCGGATAAGCCTTCTGCGGCAGAAACCACCAATACTGCCACGTCCGTTTTGTTTAAGACCTGATTGGTTTTTTTGACCCGCAGCTCGCCCAATTCCCCTTCGTCGTCATAGCCTGCGGTGTCAATTATCATGACAGGCCCCAAGGGCAGAAGCTCCATGGATTTGTAGACGGGGTCGGTGGTCGTGCCCGCTATATCCGACACAACCGCCAAGTCCTGCGAGGTGACCGCATTGACTAAGCTGGATTTTCCTGCGTTTCTCCTGCCGAAAAAGCCGATATGGATCCGGTTGGCAGAGGGGGTTTCGTTAAGTCCCATATTATCATCTTCCTTTCTTTTTTGCGCCTTGAGGGCTGTTTGAGGCAAACGCCGAATTTTTCCGTTTACTAAATTACAAGGATTTCAGCTGGGTCAAATCGTAGGGGGTCTCCTGATATACGCAGAAGTTGAGCCAGTTGCTGTACATCAGGCTGGCGTGTCCTTGCCATGTTATGGGAGGGGTGCGCTTGACGTTGTCATCGGGAAAATAGTGCTTGGGCATATCTATATCCATGCCCTTTTCCAGATCCCTGAAATACTCGGTTTTTAAGGTATCTCGGTCGTATTCCGCATGACCCGTTATAAAAAACTGGCGGTTGGTGCGGTCGGCGACTATATATGCCCCCGCCTCGTCGGAATATGCCAGTATAGCCAATTCCCTCACCTTGTCTATATCCTCCATTCTCACCTCGGAATGGCGGGAATGAGGTACGTAGAAAATATCGTCGAAGCCCTTCATCAAGGGGTGATTAAAGGCATTGGCTCTGTGGGGGAAAACACCGAACATTTTTTTCGGAAGCAGCCTTTTCGGGAGCCCGTAATGATAGTACAGCCCCGCAAAGGCTCCCCAGCAGATATGTACGGTGCAGAAGGCGTGGGATTTCGTCCACTCCATAATGCGGCATATCTCGTCCCAATAGCCCACCTCCTCAAAATCCAGCTTTTCAACGGGAGCGCCTGTTATAAATATGCCGTCGAAATATTCCTCCTTAACATTTTCAAAGGTGGTGTAAAAATTCTTCATATGGTCGAGAGAGGTGTTTTTCGGCATATGGGTCTCGGTGTAAATCAGGGTTATATCAACCTGTATGGGGGTATTGCTCAAAAGCCGCAGAAGCTGAGTTTCCGTTTCTATTTTGGTGGGCATTAAGTTTACTATCCCTATTCTCAGCGGACGAATATCCTGTCCCGAGGCTCGATTGCCGTCCATTACAAAAATATTTTCCTTGGACAGAGTTCTGTATGCGGGCAAATCGTTGGGTATTCTGATTGGCATTTTTATCTACCTTTCTTTTTTCAAAGTCTATGTTTATTTTAGCACAATTCAAAAGATTTTTCAACAGTCGGATTGTCAATCGCCCGATTTTTTGCATATACTAAGGAAAAACGCTTATTGAAAGGAATGGTTTTATGTGCGGAATTGCAGGCTGGATAAATTTCAGCGAAAATATTAAGGACAAAACCGAGATAATGGAGGAAATGAGCAGGCGGCTGGCACCGAGAGGCCCCGATGAGCAGGGCAGCTTTTACAGCCCAAGCTGCAATTTTGTGCACCGCCGTTTGGTGGTCATCGATCCCGATAACGGGAAACAGCCGTTGAACAGCGAAAACTACACCATCTGCTACAACGGTGAAATTTACAATACAGCCGATTTGCAGAAGGAGCTGGAGGACTTGGGCTATCGCTTCAAGGGTCATTCCGACACAGAGGTTTTGCTTATGGCCTACATACAGTGGGGGGAAAAGTGCCTTCAAAAGCTCAACGGCATTTATGCCTTTGCGGTTTGGGACAGCTCGAGGAAAAAGCTGTTTATGGCAAGAGACAGGGCGGGGGTAAAGCCGCTTTACTACTCCCTCGTAAAGAACGGTATCGCATTTGCCTCGGAGCAAAAGGCGCTTTTGGCTCACCCGGAGATCAAGCCCGTGTTGGACAGCGACGGCATTGCGCAGGTGATGCTGTTAGGTCCCGCCATAAAGGCGGACAGCGGGATTTTTAAAGCAATAAAGCAAGTGCCGCCGGGCTGCTTTTTGGTTGCCGCAAAGGGCACGGTAAGACTGGACTGTTACTGGACGCCCACCGCCAAGCCGCATACGGAGAACGCCGAGGAAACGGCGGAGCATTTGGCTTATCTTATCAGGGACAGCGTTACAAGGCAGCTTATAAGCGACGTGCCGTTATGCACCTTTTTGTCGGGAGGACTGGACAGCAGCATTATAAGTGCGATCGCAGCCGAAGAATACAGGAAAAAAGGTGAAAAATTAAGCACCTACTCCGTGGACTACAAGGGAAACCGCAAAAATTTCTGCGCCTCCATGTTTCAGCCCGACGAGGACGCACCTTGGATCGTTAAGATGAGCCGATTCATCGGCAGCCTTCACACAAATGTGGAGATAGACACCCCTCAGCTGGCGGAGGCGCTTTTGCCCAGCACCTTGGCAAGAGACGCCGCAGGCATGGCGGATGTGGACAGCTCGCTTTATCTGTTTTGCGGGGAGGTGAAGAAGGGGTTTCAGGTGGCGGTCAGCGGGGAGTGTGCCGATGAGATCTTTGGCGGCTATCCCTGGTTCAGAAACGAGGAAATGCTTAACAGAAAGGGATTTCCTTGGGCTGCCGCCAATGAGGAAAGGTACGGTCTTTTGCGCTCCGATCTGTGCAGGGATATTTCTCCCGCAGAATATGCGGAGGGGCTTGCCGAGGCTACGGCGAAAAAAGCCTCTTATTTGGACACCGACAGCCCGCAGCAGAAGAAAATGCGGGAAATGTTTATGCTGAATTTCTACTGGTTTATGCAGACGCTGCTGACAAGAAAGGACCGCTGCTCCATGGCGCACGGGCTTGAGGTTAGAGTGCCTTTTTGCGACCACCGCATTGCGGAGTACGCCTATAACATTCCGCCGGAGATCAAGTTTTACAATCAGCGGGAAAAGGGTATCGTAAGGCTTGCCTGCGAAAGGATACTGCCTAAGGACGTGGCTTGGCGAAAAAAATCTCCCTATCCCAAAACCCATAATCCCGATTACGCCGCACTTATGCTGAAAAAATTCGGGGAAATTATCGGCGATAAGGATTGCAGGCTGTTTGAGCTTATGGACAGGGAAAAGCTCCTTGAATTGCAGCGGACGGAGGGAGCAGCGTTTACCAAAAACTGGTACGGGCAGCTTATGACTACGCCGCAGATGTTTGCTTATATGCTTCAGCTGGAGCATTGGCTCAGAATGTATGACGTCAGGGTCGAAAAATAAGGATAAACGGTTGACGGTAAATCGGCGCAGCTTGCGTAAAATCCGGCTTTGTTCGGGTTTTCGGGCTGCGTCCTTATGCTTGGGGAATGCCGCCCCGACCGACAAAATACAAAATATTGATTTTTTTCGGTTTTCGTGATACAATAACCTTGTACAGTGAAAATTTGGAAAAAGAAGGAAGCCGACAATATGTTCAAGCTGATAAAATATTTAAAGGGCTATCGGGTGCAAAGCATTGTCGCACCTCTGTTCAAGTTTCTTGAGGCGTGCTTCGAGCTTATCGTGCCGTTGGTTATGGCAAGCATTATCGATGTGGGAGTAAAAAATCAAGACGAAGCTTATATCTACAAAATGGGGCTTGTGCTGGTCGTTTTGGGAGTGCTGGGCTTGGCGGCAGCCATTACGGCGCAGTTTTTTTCGGCTAAAGCCTCGGTGGGCTTCGGCACGGCTTTAAGACGGGATTTTTACAGGCATCTGAACAGTCTTTCCCACAGGGAAATAGACCAAATAGGCACCTCCACCATGATCACCCGCATTACCAACGATATAAATCAAGTCCAGACAGGCGTCAACATGTTTTTGAGGCTTTTTTTGCGCAGTCCCTTTATCGTTATCGGATCTATCGTGATGTGTCTTACCGTAAGCGTTAAATTGACCCTTATTTTTGCGGTTGCCGCACCCGTTATCGGGCTTATAATTTATCTGATAATGACCAACACCGTTCCCAAATATAAGCAGATACAGGGAAGACTGGATCGGGTCTCGCTGTCCACCAGGGAAAACCTTTCGGGCGTCAGAGTTATCAGGGCGTTTTCCAGACAAAAAAGCGAAAACGACGAATTTGACAGGGAAACCGAGGAGCTGATGAAGGCGCAGGTCAGGGTAGGCAAAATCTCGGCCCTTCTGAATCCTCTTACCTTTGCGGTGGTAAATCTGGCAATTGCGGCTATTTTATGGTTCGGCGGCGGTTATGTGGATACGGGGGCTATCACCCAAGGGGAGCTGATCGCACTTGTAAACTACATGAACCAAATCCTGCTGGCGCTGATCTATCTTGCAAACCTTATTATAGTTTTAACCAAGGCAAGCGCCAGTGCGGCAAGAATAAACGATATGTTCAACATAAGGCCTTC
>JAMPBF010000060.1 GCA_023666805.1 Bacillota bacterium | reverse complement strand
CACGGTTTTGCGAAGCAAAATTGCGGACTTCGTCCGCAAAGTGTTGTTGGACGTATTTTGACCTCCGTTGCATTGCAACGGAGGTCAAAATACTTGGCGCAGACGGTGGGATTCGAACCCACGGTACTTTTCACAGTACAAACGATTTCGAGTCGTTCTCGTTATGACCACTTCGATACGTCTGCATACAAATTTTCCAATATACCCACTCAGTCCCGTGAAGCCGATCAGACCCGCTTCACGCAGCTCACCTCAAGCGGTATATAAAAATAACGTTGAACCTCAAAGGAGATCCAACGCTACATGGTGCGGAGAATGGGACTTGAACCCACACGAGAATACTCCCACTACCCCCTCAAAGTAGCGCGTCTGCCATTCCGCCACCTCCGCATATAGGGTATGCGCTTGTGCATTTACAGCTTTTATATTATATCAATTTATAGGAGAATTGTCAAGGGGTTTTTGAAAAAAACTTCGGCTTTTTTGAAAAAATTAAAAGCAGCCTCGGGGAAAGGCCGGTTTAAATATAAAATCGTAAGTAAAATCGGTTTAAAAGCTGATTCTTATACCGAATTTCATAAGCGTCTGAGAGAGCAGCTCCAAGGTCACCGGGTAATACTTGCTGTCAAAGGTCTTTTTATCGTATTCAATAAGCTGAAACTGCATGATTATCTGTGTGTATATTTCATCATAGTAAAATATGCAGTCGTAGAATCTGTCCTTGGATGCATAATAGTTGGAGGGCTCTAAGCTGAGCACCGAATTAATATCGGCGTCTAATTGGCTTTCCAGCTCCTTGGGCTTTATATAAGTAAACTGTACTATTTTTTTGTTGGGGAGCGATTCGGCTCTGTCTGCAAGCTCCTTCTGCTCCCCCGAAATCTTTTTCTTACCGAACAGCATGATTACATTCTCCTTAAGATAGATGTGGTTTAAATTATAAGGTAAACGTTTTCATAACAATCATATCATATCACATTTTACTCCAAAAGTCCAGTAATAAAATGTGTTAGTTTTCTGAAAATTGCTTTGGGATTTAGAAAATAATATACAATTTGTAGAAAATAAGCAGTTATCGCCAAATAGTTAAACAATAAACCGCCCTTTATTTCTTCAATCCTTACTGAGATCCTGTATTTGACGACAAAGGACATTGATACGCAATATTTGAGTTATAGGCAAAACCTATAACATACAATAAACATAGGATATTGGACAAAAAGCTTTTTTTGGTGTAGAATAATGACAGACGAAAGGAAAAGCAAAAAGCAATATGAGCTATCACCCTTTTGAACAAAAGAAAAAACTAAAAATGAGGTAAATCATCATGAAAAAGACAAAAATTATCGCAGCATTATTAACAGGCGCTTTGGCGTCGTCCGTGCTTGCAGGCTGCTCGGGAGCTTCCTCCTCTATCACGATCGCAGTTCCCAATGACACCACCAACGAAGCCCGCGCACTTCTTCTTTTGCAGGATAAGGGCTACATAACCTTAAAGGACGGCGCAGGCATTACCGCCACCGTAAGAGACATTGAAAGCAATCCCAAGAACATAGAGTTTAAGGAGGTCGAAGCGGCGCAGGTCCCCAATGTGCTGAAGGACGTTGACTATGCGATAATCAACTCCAACTATGCGATCGAGGCGGGGATCAACCCCACCGGGGATTCCTTGGCGATCGAAGGCTCTTCCTCCGCTTACAGCAACATTCTTGCGGTAAAAGAGGGCAATGAGGGCACAGACAAGATCAAAGCGCTTGTAGCGGCTCTCAGCAGCCAAAAGGTAGCCGATTACATCACCGAAAAGTATGACGGCGGCGTAGTAAGCACTGTGGACAGCACTACCGACGGTTTTGACGCAACTGTTGACTATGATTCCCTTAAGGGCACAACCATTACCGTCGCTGCCTCTCCCACGCCTCATGCCGAGATACTTTCGGTTGTAAAGGAGATACTTGCCGAAAAAGAGATCACCGTGGAGATCAAGGAGTTTACCGATTACATTCAGCCCAACAACGTTGTTGAAAGCGGCGAGGTAGACGCCAATTATTTCCAGCATTTCCCTTATCTTGACGACTTTAATCAGCAAAACGGAACGCATATCGTTTCCGCCGCAGCTATCCACGTTGAGCCTATGGGGCTTTACGGCGGCAAGCAGACCACCCTTGACGCACTTAAATAAAGACAATTAATGTCGGAATTACGCTGACTGTATATTGCAGTGCAGCGTTCTTCTGTTTTGGGCGGCGGGATTTTTCCGCTTTGTTCGACAATCGGGCTAAAGCCAATTATTAAGGTATTCGGAGTAAGCTTATGATAGAACTGAAAAATCTGTGTAAAAATTTTAAAACCGAGGACGGAGAGCTGGAGGTGCTTAAGGATATTTCCCTGACGATCCCCGACGGCGAAATTTACGGCATAATCGGCATGAGCGGAGCGGGAAAAAGCACCCTTGTCCGCTGTATAAATATGCTGGAAAAGCCTACCTCGGGCACGGTGGTTATCGACGGAAGGGATATGAGCAGTCTTTCCGAGAAGGAGCTCAGAGAGGAAAGACGAAATATTACCATGATATTCCAAAGCTTTAATCTTCTCATGCAAAGGACCTGCCTGAAAAACGTCTGTTTTCCCTTGGAGCTGGCGGGAGTTAAAAAGGCGGAGGCTAAGGAACGGGCGGCTGAGCTGTTAAAAACCGTTGGGCTTGAAGAAAAGACGAACGCCTACCCCGCCCAGCTTTCGGGAGGGCAGCAGCAGCGGGTGGCTATCGCCCGAGCCTTGGCGACCCACCCAAAGGTACTGCTTTGCGACGAAGCCACCAGCGCTCTTGATCCTCAAACCACAAATTCCATATTGTCGCTGATAAGGGACATCAACAAAAAGTTGGGCATAACGGTGATAATTATAACCCACCAGATGAACGTTATCGAGGAGATATGCAATAAGGTTGCGATCCTTTCCGAAGGCGTGGTGGCGGAGGAGGGCGACGTCAGCAGCGTTTTTTCCGCACCCAAGTCCGAAGCGGCAAGGCGGCTCGTTTTCCCCGAGGGCTACAGCGATATTGCCGACTCCCCCGCGGGCGAGCAGCGTATACGAGTGGTATTTAACGGCGCCGACGCAACAAGCACGCCCCTAATAGCCAAAATGGCGATAGAAAAGGGAATATCCGCCAACATACTTTCCGCCTCTACCCGCAGCATTGGCGGCAGGGCTTACGGAAATATGCTTTTGGGTATCCCCGGCGGCAGAGAACAGCTTGACAGCGCAGTGTCTTATCTTAAGGAAACCGCCGACATTGCGGTAGAGGAGGTAAAGTAAAATGGCAGAATTTTTCGCTTCCGAGGAAGTACAAAACGCACTTGCAATACTTCGGGAGGAATTTCCGATCGCAATATGGGAGACCTTTTACATCACCGTAGCCGCCACTCTCTTTTCCGTAATTTTGGGGCTGCCCTTGGGAGTATTGCTTGTGGTAGGGGAAAGGAACGGCGTTTTTCCGATACCGAAATGGCTTTTGCATATCTTGAATATAGTGATAAACCTGCTTCGATCCGTGCCCTTCCTGATCCTGATGATAATGGTGATACCGCTTACAAGGCTTATTGTAGGTACTTCTATCGGTACCACCGCTTCCATAGTGCCCTTGGTGATAGCTGCCTTTCCCTTTGTGGCAAGGCTTATAGAATCCAGTCTTAGGGAGGTAAACCCCAATATTATCGAAGCCGCCCAAAGCATGGGAGCCACACCCTTTCAAATAATCACCAAGGTGATGCTTCCCGAAAGTGTGCCCTCTCTTATTTCCAACGTCACCATAGCCCTTACCACGATATTGGGATATTCCGCCATGAGCGGCATTATCGGCGGCGGCGGACTGGGAAAGATCGCCATAAACTACGGTTACTACCGTTATCAGTACATAGTAATGATTTTTGCGGTGATTTTCCTGATAGCCATCGTTCAGATCTTCCAAACCGTCGGCACTAAGCTTGCCGCAAGGCTGGACAAGCGTATCAAAAAGCAGGCGAAATAAAAAACCGCCCCTTACGCCTTCCTGAACACCGCAGTGACCGTAACGGTATCCCCGTCGATCTGCGCAAATATATCCCCCTTCATCTTATGCATAAGCTGCCTGCAAATATAAAGACCCAGCCCGCTGCCCTGTATTCCCCGAGAGTTCATGCCCCGCCAAAAGCTCTCGAAAATATGGGGCAGCTCTTCGCTTCGGAGGGTGCAGCCGCTGTTTTTTACCGATACCAAAGCCTCCTCCTCGTCGGAGAACAAAAGCTCTATCAGCTTTCCGTCGCCGTACTTCAGGGCGTTTTCGATGATATTTTGCAGCACCTCCGCACTTCGGTCGAAATCGCCGAATATCAGCTTGTTTTCGTATTCTCCCACCAAAAATTCCGTCTTTATCAAGCTCAGCTTTTCGCCGTAATACGCCTTGATCCCTTGGATCAAGTCCTTCATGTAAAACTCGGAGTTTGAAACCTCTATGCTTAAAAAATCCTCCCTTGATGCGCTGATTATTTGATTCAGGTAGCCCTCTATCTCGTTTGCCCTTTGGTCGATGCTTTCGGCTATCTGGCACTGCTTTTGACTGTCGGGGTAGAGATTTTTGGAAAGCGCCTTTGAATACAGCTTAATGGCGGAGAGAGGCGTTTTTATATCGTGGGACAGGGACAGCAGCAAGGTCTTTTTTTCTTTTTGCAGAGCCAATTCCCGCTGCTTCTGTTGCTCCATGTTTTCCCGCAGCATATCCATTCCCCAGACAAATTTTCCGAAAAAGCGGCTTTTGTTTTCCTTCAGCGGCGCCGTCAGGTTGCCCCTTGAAAGCTCGTAGGGCAGGGAGGAGAGCTTTTGAAAGGGCGATAAGATCTTGCTTCTAACATACAGCATAGCTCCCAAAACCACTGCCGACATCAAGCCCAAGGCGATATTCGCCCCCGCTGCGAGCTGTGTTTTTTCTCTTCCGCCGTCGGCTTGGTAGTCCAAGCGGTACAGCTCTCCGTCAACCTCGCATATAATATAATCGCAGTCGGAGCTGTAAAAATTATCCCCCTGCTTTGTTATTCCGCATATATAGCGGTAATTTTGCAGATCGACGCTTTCAGCCCCGTTTTCCGTTATTTCCAAGGCAATTCTTTCCGCCTCCACCCTGTAGGGTCTGCCGCCGTCCGTCGAGGATCGGGAAAAAAACACATTCACACCCGCAAACACTGCGGCAATAAACAAACAAATCAAGCCGAAGGCTCTTTTCCACCCGTTCATAGATATTTATACCCCACGCCCCAAACCGTCAAAAGCTTTTTCGGATTTTTGGGATCTTCCTCTATTTTTTGCCGCAGCCGTTTTATGTGGACCGTCAGCGTCTGCGGCTCCGAAAAGCTGTCGCTGCCCCAGACGGTGTTGAAAATGTATTCCTTGGAAAGAGTGCGTCCCTTATTTTCCATAAGAAGCGCCAGCAGCTCAAATTCCTTGGCGGTGGTCTCGATATAAACGTTCTTAACGCAAAGCTCCTTGGCAATCTTGTTTATGCTTATATCGCCGTCTGTCAGACAGTCCCGGGAATACCTCCGCTTAAAGATGCCCTTGATCTTTGCCAGCATTATGTCTATGTCGTAGGGCTTTTCGATGTAATCGTCGGCGCCTAAGCCGAGACCCGTCAGCTTGTCCTCCTTTTCGGTTTTTGCGCTTACGATGAGTATGGGCGTGTTGCTTTCCCTGCGTATTTTTTCGCACAGCCAAAAGCCGTCCTTGTGGGGCAGCACTATATCCAGCACAATAAGCCTTGCGCCGTATTTTTGATACAGCAGCAAGGCTTTTTCCGAATTTTCGGCAACGGATACCGTGTAATCCTCTTGTCTCAGAAAATCCCCAAGCAGCTGTGAAAGCTCCTTGTTATCCTCGACGATCAAAATATCTGTCATGGTTTTTCCTTTATACTATGCGGCAATATATTGCTCCCCCAATTAACTCTTGAATTTTTTGCTTGCCCCCTTGTCGAAATGCTGCGTCGCAATCCCTTGAAATATGCGCATATTCCTGCGGGCTTGCTCCTTGTCTTTCGGCAAGGGTTCGGCGCAAAATTCTTCAAGATTTAATTGGTGGAGCAATATCACCAGCCCATTTCCATAAGCCTGCCGTTTAGCTCCATCTCCCTGTCCCGAAGTTTTGATTTGTCATACCTGCCTAAATTATACTCTCCTTTTATATTTCCGTCAACTATATATAAAATTCTCGAGCATTTTGCCGCCACCTTAATGTCATGGGTCACCAGCATTATGGAGGTGCCCTCAGAATTGAGCTTCGTCAGCTCCTCCATTACCTCGTCGGAGGAGGTGCGGTTAAGCGCTCCCGTAGGCTCGTCGGCAAAAATCATTTTGGGCTTGTTTATCATGCTTCTGCAAATGCACGCCCGCTGAAGCTGTCCGCCCGACGCCTCGTTAATATCGTTGTCCGCAATTTCGATGATGCCGAGCTTGCGCATCAGCTCCTGCCCCCGTCGGGCTGTGCTTTTGCGGCTTTCCTTGATTTTTCCCGACCGGCAGGCGGGAAGAATGATATTGTCCAGTATCGAAAGATTTTTCAGCATATACATCTGCTGAAAGATAAAGCCCATTTCGTCAAGGCGCAGCCTTGCCAGCTCGTTTTGATTTAATTTCGCAATATCTTTGCCGCAAAAGCTCACCTCTCCCGCCGTAATGCCGTCCATTCCCGACACCGCATACAAAAGCGTGGATTTTCCCGAGCCGGAGGGACCCATGATTGCCACCATTTCTCCCTCCTCCACCGAAAAGCTCACGTTTTTCAGAACGTTGTTCTGCCTTTTGTTTACCACGTAGGTTTTGCAAAGATCCTTTACGTTAAGTATGTTTGTCATGGTCAAACTCCTTTGTTACTCATTATTTGAAATGTCCGAGGAAGAAATTTTTCTCAGCCCCTGTGCGGATATAAACGCCGCCAATGCCGTTAGAGCAAGAACGGTAAGCGGAAAGACCGCATAAACCTCCAACGCCTTGATCTCATATTCGATGCTGTAGGCTCCCATTATTCTGAAAACGGGTGTGATTACCAACGACGACAGCGGCGCAGAGATAAGCGCTCCGAAAATAACCGAAACCAAAAGAACTATCCCTATCCTCATAGTCTGCCACAGAACAAGAAAGCCGTTTTTAAAGCCTATGGCCTTCAACAGGGCGATCTCTCCCTTTTCCTTGGCGATAAAGCTTTTGACCATAAGCACCGCCACCAGCATATTGATGAACAGCACAACGGTCAGGATAAGGAGCTTTAGGCTGTCAAGAGTATCGGCAACGCCGCCCACCATAAAGCCGATATATTCGCCGGGGGTGAATATCTTGGCGTTCTCGTACAGCTCCTCCAACATTGCTTTTCTTTCCAGCCTTTCGGCGGCGTCGGGATTATCCTTATACTTCACCTGAGTTCCGAAGCTGCCTATGGCGTAGCGGTAATCCAGCTCCGCCTCCTGATAAAAGCGTATGCCCTCGCCCATATTGGTCATGCTTTCGTATATGGCGGAAACGGTATAGGTTCGGGTATCCTCGCCTATTTTTATCTTGACCCGATCGCCTATCTCCGCACCTATCTGATCCGCTATGATGTAGGTAAGAGCCACCTCTCCCGAATTTTGAGGCGGAGTTCCCTTTAAGTAGGAATACATATCCGTTGTAACTCCGCCCAAGCCTTGAAGGGACAGAGAATTGGCGGAGCTGTCGCCCTTCGATATGTTGCCCCTGAACATTATTTCCCGAAAGATCTCCGCCTCGATACCCTTTTCTCGGAACATTTCCCGTATCTCGTCAAATTGCCGCTCCACCGCCGCCTTATTGTCCTTGTTGGGGTCGAAAACAACGCTTGCCGCAATAACGTGGTCACATTCCGCCATATTAAAGGAGCGTATCAAACGGTCGCAGCGAAGGGTGTTTATGGTATTGACGGGTATTATTACCAGCAAGGTGCCCAGTATGAAAATAATTATCATGGAAATATAGCTTCTTGCCCCGCTGAAAATATCGTTTAGCGCCATAAAGGGAAGAACGGGCATATGAAGACCGCCCAAGTGAAGCACGCCCTTTTTCTTGAAGCTTTCCCCGGTTTCACCGCTGTGTATAGCGTCTATCGGGGAAAATTTGCGTATTTTTCCCGTACACATATAGCTGAACAATACCACCGCAGCACCCGCTAAAACAGCCGCACCGATGTTTATCAGGATATTGTCCTCCCCCGAAATGACGATCCTTTCGGATACGCCGCTAAGCATGATTTTGCCGAAGGGAAAGCTGAGAGCCAAGCCTGCGGCGGTGCCTGTCAGGGCAACGGCAAAATATTTGACGATATAAAGCCCTCTGATAGCGGCATTATTTATGCCGATAGCCTTCATAACGCCTATCTCCCGAAATTCCTCGGCAATGGTGAAATTGATGATAAACCGCAGTATGACCGTGGAGATAAGTATAAGACATACGCTTACCACCAGTAAAACAGCCGCCGAGACCGTGTCCATCAAATAAAGCATTTTAGCCGAAGTGCGGTCAACCGACAAAACGGTGTTCAGGTTCAAGGCGTTGAATTTTCGGAGGTAATCGTCCTCCTCGGTGAAGACCTCCACCGAGTCGATTATAACGGCGTCCTCGGTATCGAAAAGCGCTGCGTCGTTTTCGCTTATCAAAAATCTCGATATTCCCGCCATCGGCGAGCCGAACAGTGCGTCCTTGGCGCAGGCCTTTAGAGTGAACTCCTTTTCAATGCCGTTTTGTCTTATAAGTATTTTTCCGCCCTCGTGAAAGTCGTTGTCGGCGGAATCGAAAAAAACGGCGTTTGCGTATATTTCCCCGTCGTTGATGCGGGTTATCTCCCGGTTGTTTTTGTCGAAGACTTTAACTCCGCCCAAGACCGACAGACCCACCACGTTTTCGTATTCCAGTTTTTCACCCTCTACCTCGATGTTTTCGGGGTCGATCTTGATAAATCTCGACAGATGATAATCATAGCCGTTTTCCTCCGCAAGCTCCTCGAATTTTGCCGTTTCCTCTGCGCCGACGCAGGCGAACCAGTGATCGGGAACTCCCGCCATGTCGAAATAATTGTCCAAGGCGGCGCTTACCGTGATCATATTGTTTGCGCCGCCCGCTGTAAATGCTGCTGCCAAGATCACAAAGATAAGCAGGATAGCGTTCATGGTCTTTTTCCGCTTTAAGTCCTTTTTCAGTATTCTTAAAAACATTTGAGGGTTTTCCTTTCGATTTTGTGATCTCATTGTAGCATGGAAATTATTAAATAATCCTTAAATTCGCATTTTACCGACGATATTTTTCTAAATCTTGACAAAACGGCTCAAGTGTGATAATATTATATAAGTAACTTTATTAGTTTAATTTATTTGTATTTAGCAGGTTAAAATTAATTATATACTAAATATACTAACATCATTTTCGGTCAAAATCAACCTAATGATTAATAATTTAAGATTGGAACAGGCTTAAATATCATGAGTATATTGGACATAGAAATAAAAAGCTCCTTTAAATATCAAATGATTTTCGCTTTATGCGCTGTAATACATCTTGCTTTTTTTACAATTTTTCTGATCGACGAAATTTATGTTTTAATGTTTTTCAATATTTCCAGCATTATTTTTTATTCGGTAGGCGCTTTGAAAAGCCGAAAAAGCTCCTTTGAAAAAAACAGCATTTACTGGATATATGCGGTATATTGGGAAATAACCTTTCACGCCGTATTATGCACCCTATGGATAGGGTTTGAGGCTTGCTTTTACCTTTACGCCATGATCGTTCTTATCGTGGCGTCCTACGTGCTTTACATAGCCTGCGATAAGGAAAAGTTTCTGAGGGTCATATTTCCTTTTGCGGTAATAACGGTAATGTCCTTGGTAGGCTGCTTCGTCTATTTGCTGTTCAACGAGCCGTTGATGTTCGCCTTGTACAGCAATGAGCCGACAGTCGGTCAGATGGCGGTAATGCGCGGCATGAATATTTTCTGCACCACTCTTGTAATTTTCATTTTTTCGATCATGTTTATTGCGGAAATGCATGTGCTGATAAAAAAGCTTAACGTTACCAACGATCAGATGAAGCATATCGCCATGCACGACGCATTGACGGGACTGTATAACCGCTACAGCATATACGAGCTGGTAAGCAAGCACACCAAGCTCTCCCAAAGCGAGGAAAAAGTTTCGCCTCATTCCTACTGTATTATTATGGGAGATATAGACGATTTTAAGAAGATCAACGACACCTACGGCCATGATTGCGGAGACGCCGTATTGAAGGAAATTGCGGCGATCCTTTCCGATAACGTCAAGGAGGACGACTTGATCTGCCGTTGGGGCGGCGAGGAGTTTTTGATAATTATGCACGGAATAAAGCAGGAGTGCTTGGATAACATGAAAAGCACCCTGCTGCAAGTCAACGCCGCCAGGGTTCACAGCGGAGAATATACCGTCAGAGTTACAATGACCTTCGGTCTGGTATACTGCGACGAGCTGACGGAGGAGGAAAAGACCAAATCCGTATCCGACAAGATCGACGCACTGGTAAAAATAGCGGACGAAAGGCTGTATCAGGGTAAAAACAGCGGGAAGAACAAGGTGGTTTTTGAGTAGGCTTTTTTGTCTTGCAGACGGCTTTGGCGCAAGAATTAATACCGATTCCTGTTTAATACTGATTTCTATCTAAAATATAGATTTCGTCTATATTTTAAAGCGGAAATAGTATAAGGAGCTGTAAAAAAACACCCCAAGCCAACCAAGCCGCATCAAAACGATGCGGCTTGGAAATTTTTCTGCCCAAATACAAATGACAGACCTTCTCGGCAGCCAAAGAGGCATCGTATGACGCAGTAATTGTGACGTAAGGCGAAGTCCGTTTTTTGCAGGAATACGGCATAGTACTTAAGTGACTTTTTCGACAGCCTGAAACATAAAATTATGTTTACTAAGATATTTCCCATATCGCAAAAAGATTCCGAACCTTTTTTAATTATTTTCGACTTATTAAGCGTAAACCGGCTTACAAAAAAAGAGGTGAGAACGTGAAGTGGATTGACGATAAGCTGATAGAAAGCACATATCTTTTCTGTGCCAAGCGGCTTTCAAACAGCGAAGAAGCAAAGGATTTGGCACATGATATTCTTTATGAGGCTATTCGCACCCTGTCCTTGGGCAGAGAATTTTCAAGCTTTTATTCTTGGTACTGGAAAATGGCGAGGAACAAATATGCCGATTGTATTCGGCATAAGCAAAGTCCCGACTTGCCTATCGAAGCGGCGGGCGGTGCTGTATTCGATACGCCCCCGCCTATCGAAAGACTTATTTTAAAGGAAGACATTGCAGCTCTTAATTATTCACTTTCGCGTCTTGCCTCCTCCTATCGCAAAATAATGATACGCTATTATCTCAGAGAACAGTCTGTAGCCGATATAGCAGATGATTTGGGGCTTCCTGTCGGCACTGTAAAGCGCAGACTTTTTGATGCGAGAAAGCAAGTGAAAGAAAGGATCGAAAATATGAATAATATAGGTAAATCGTCTTACGCTCCCGCTCAAGCGGAGTGGTTTTGGGGCGGCTTGGCAGAGCAGGCCTCCCGTCTTATGGAAAGCTCAAAAATAATTCCTCAGATAATGGTGATATGCCGCTCTGAGCAAAAAACCGTAAATGATATTGCGGACGAAATGGGGATAGCGCCTGTTTACTTGGAGGAAATTCTCGGCAAAATGACGGAGGAGCAGCTGCTTCTGTCTCCGGCAAAGGAAAAGTATCTTGCAAATTTCTGTGTTTTTCCCAAGCAAATATATACCGAAACGGTGCTGTATGCCAATAAGGTATTTTATGAAAACGGTTTTCCCGAAAGGGTCACCGAAAAATTGCTTGCCGCCAAGGAAAAGATAACATCCTTGTCTTTTTACGGAAATGATTTCGATTACCGTTATCTGATGTGGCTGATTTACGCTGAAGCCGAAAATATTTTCGGCGAGGAGGGACGTTTAAAGCACCTTGAAAAATACAAGGGAAAACTTACCGACGACGGGCGGAAATATCATCTTACGATGCAGTATCTTTTGCCCGACGAGAGCTTTGACGAGTTGATTTTCAAAGAAATAAAGGCGGTGAATTGGTCGTGCTTGCAGCAGAGCTTCGGAACAGGGAACTATGGAAGGGTAACATTTGTTAATAATTTTGAGGCAGAACCGTTTCCAAATGATAAAGTGCATTCCGAGGATTGGCTCAGAGGCCGCGATATGTGGGTGGACGGAAACAACATCTCCCTGTTGTTTGACCTTGTAAAATACCCTCAAAAAGTGCTGTCTGAATTTGAAGAAGAAAAGGCGGCGGATTTTTTGAAAAAAGGCTTGCTAAAAAAAGAAGGCGAATGCTTTACAGTGCAGCTGCCGATTTTCCTCAGAGCCATATATGAGGATATGCGCGAAATAATAAGAGCGGAGATTGGGGAGCTTGCTCGGGAATATGCGGATATAATCGGCAGTGAGGTTGAGAAAAGGCTTTTGCCTTATGTTCGTAAGGATATGCTCAACAATTTTCTGTACTTTGATATGCGAATATTTTTCCAAATCACAGGCGGACTTTTTTGGTACGGCTGGGACAAGTATTTAGCCTTACCCGAAGATTACACCTGTTCGGCAGCGGGCTTATACCTTATGAAGTAACGCTAAGGAAGTGTCGATCCCTGTTTAAAACAATATAATACTAATAACCATTTAAAAAACGGACAGGCTGTCGAAAAAGTCCAATGTGACGGCAAATTATGAACCTGTGCAGCGGGCGGGGCAAGCACCGCCCCTACATTATGCACAAAAAAATGCATTTCGTAAGGGAGACGCTTGCCTCTCTCGTGATTATTATATAATATTGTTAACATATACAACATAATAAAAAATACGAAGATAAAAAGCCT